>JAFRYG010000115.1 GCA_017441205.1 Pseudomonadota bacterium | reverse complement strand
TTCAGCTTTATCTGCAGACTTCTTGCTGTCTTTCGATTCGGCTTTATCTGCGGACTTCTTGCTGTCTTTCGATTCGGCTTTATCTGCGGACTTCTTGCTGTTTTTGGCCTCAGCTTTATCTGCTGCTTTCTTACTCTCTTTCGATTCAGCTTTATCTGCAGACTTCTTGCTGTCTTTCGATTCGGCTTTATCTGCGGACTTCTTGCTGTCTTTCGATTCGGCTTTATCTGCGGACTTCTTGCTGTCTTTCGATTCGGCTTTATCTGCGGATTTCTTGCTATCCTTTGCTTCAGCTTTATCTGCGGACTTCTTGCTATCTTTAGCTTCAGCCTTATCTGCGGACTTCTTGCTGTCTTTCGATTCGGCTTTATCTGCGGACTTCTTGCTGTTTTTGGCCTCAGCTTTATCTGCGGACTTCTTGCTGTCTTTCGATTCGGCTTTATCTGCTGCTTTCTTGCTGTCTTTCGATTCGGCTTTATCTGCTGCTTTCTTGCTGTCTTTCGATTCGGCTTTATCTGCTGCTTTCTTGCTATCTTTCGATTCGGCTTTATCTGCTGCTTTCTTGCTCTCTTTCGATTCGGCTTTTTCTGCTGCTTTCTTGCTCTCTTTCGATTCGGTCTTTTTCGATGACTTTTTATCTTTTGGTTCGCCCTCACCATTCTCACCAGAACGGGTTTTGAGGGATTCAGAACTGTTCATTGCACTTTCTGGGCGATAACCGTATTTTTTAGCAGCTTCCTCAACAGAAATGACCTCAATCCCCATCTCATCGAGATAGTCATAGATCACATCAATTTCATCCCCGCTCAAGATATCCTGCGGTAGAATAGCATTAAACTCGTCATAGGTCATGTAACCTTTCGAAGCAGCTCCTTCAACGAGTTTTAAAACTGTTTTCTTATCCATAAGATCCGACATCCTGTTCTCCCAGGTCAAGTAATTCTAAATATTTTTGCCAGCCAGAAGTCTAACCTTCATGCTGCCAACAATACTGACGTTCTTTTGATGACTGTTGCATCATTTCAATAAATCTCCGATCTTTTTCAATCAGAGCAGCTGCACTTTGCATATCATTCCGCTTCACGGCTTCCGCAATCGAAAAACCAAGCTGCTGATGCTCCCTTGCAGCCCACTTCCGAGTCAGTCCGGCAAGAGCACCTGAATACCATTTATCCAGTTCGTCCTCTGGCACATCCGGCGCGGAACAAATAACCTTTTCGTAAAGTTTTCGCGAATTTTCACCCAATGAGTTCAAAATATCCCACGAATTGCTCTTGTCCAATACTTCAGCATATTCCAAAAGCAGCGCACGAAGTGCAGGTTCCTGAATCAACTCAATCCCCTGAAGCTCCATAAAACTCTCAAACCGCTTGTCGGAAGTCAGAACGAGATGCACGACATCCCACTCTATCTTGTCGTACTGATTGCATTCGATATTCTGCTCTGCCGGGACTTTCGAAACAGCACCCTCTGTCTGAATGTTCATCCCCAGCTCAACTGCCAGACGACGCTCATCCTGTCCAAGAAACCGTGCCGCTTCCGATAAATAATGACGCTGCGCCAGCTTATCCGGAAACTCATGCAGCAGCTCGCTCAGCTCTCCAAAACCTGATTTTCTCAGTTCCGGAGGCAAAGCCATAATGTCCGTGCACTTCTTCTGAACACACCACATGCCAAGAGGCTTCGCATTTTCAATCAGCTGCGACATGCCCTCTGCACCATACGTCCTCAGATAGCTGTCAGGATCATCATCCTTCGGCAATTCAACTGCATACAACCCTTCAAAACCGGGTTCGAGCAATATGCCCAATGCGCGATACATCGCTTTTCGGCCCGCATTATCCCCGTCATACATCAAATACACGCGCTTGGTATGACGATACAGCAGCGCTGCCTGTTTCGGCGTCAACGCGGTTCCCATCGATGCTACGGTATGACAAAAGCCAAACGCATGCATCATCACAACATCGACATTGCCCTCCACAAGAATGGCACAATGCTCCCGCGTAATATGCATCTTGGCCTGATAAAGGCCATAAAGATGCTCCCCCTTCGTATAAATCGGACTCTCTGGGCTGTTGATGTACTTCGCTGTCTCAGACTTGTCCAGAATGCGTCCGCCAAATGCAATGATTTCCCCTTTCACATTGTGAACTGGAAACATCAGACGATTCCGGAATCGTGCATAAAATCCACCACTGTCGCGCGAAGCTACAAGCCCAAGTTCACGCGAATCTTCAAGTGACTGGCCATGTTTTCTCAGGCATTCCACAATGCCATCCCAGCTCTCAGGCGAATACCCAAGCTCAAAGGACTTCACCATCGCATCCGTAATCCCGCGTTTCGCTGCATACGAACGACATTCAGAACCAATATCCAGATAAAACGAACTCACAAAATAGTCCTGAGCCGTCTTCATCGCATCCAGATATGAACGCTCACGGCTCTTTGCCGTAACGCGCTTCTCGGCCGCATAACCGTTCGTATGAACGACTTCAATCCCCAGACGCTCCGCCAGTCTTTCAATCGCTTCGGGAAATGACAGGTTCTCAAGCTTCATCAAAAAGTCAACGGCACTGCCGCCTTCATGACAGCCAAAACAATAAAATGCCCCGCGCTCTGCATTCACAGAAAAACTAGGCGTCTTCTCGCGATGGAATGGACAAAGCCCTATCAATCGCCCGCCTCGTCTTTTAAGCTGGACATACTCGCCTATCAGACGAACGATGTCTGTTCGCTCTATGACTGTTCTAATCACAGATTCTTCTATCATTCGCCACCAATTCTCCCAAAACGCCTTTTCAAACCGTTAAGAAAAGGACGGCGTAGTCTAGTTTTGTTTTAGGATTTGTCAACGGCCTGTGAAAAAAATAACGACATTTTGATCATACTCCCCCATCCACCGGTACCCTTTTCCTTTGTTTGGCTTTGCGAATTGGACCTCTTCGGTCCAATAACGCAAAGATGCCGGGCTTTTCGGCTGCTTCGCGCCTCAATACGCCCGGCAGTTCGCCGCTTTTCGCTTCGCGAATACGCGCGAACACTTATTCGGATGGAGTACGCCTGCCCCGGCGCCTTGCACAGACAAACACACATCCCAACAACATCATCAGTCCAATCCACGCACTCCCCCATACCAGACCTGATGCAATACTGCAGGATGAACTTCCACCCCCGGCATTATTCTGATTCACTCCCGAGTTCCCTCCATTCGGTTGTGAAGAACTCCCGCTCCCCACGTCAGATGCATTCCCCGAACCAGAAGACTCCCCCGACTCCGGCTGTTCAGCTTCAGAGGGAACTGGGCCATTCCCCGGATCACTCGGTTTATCAGACGTCCCAGGATCCTGTGGCGGATCTTGTCCCTCCGCATCACCAGGATTATCAGGGTTTTCGGGATTATCGGGATTCTCAGGGTTTTCGGGATTCTCAGGGTTTTCGGGATTCTCAGGGTTTTCGGGATTCTCAGGGTTTTCGGGATTCTCAGGGTTTTCGGGATTATCGGGATTATCGGGATTCTCAGGGTTTTCGGGATTCTCAGGGTTTTCGGGATTATCGGGATTGTCTGGATTCCCGGGATTCTCCGTTCCGGTCCGGCAGCTGAAGATATTCATCGTCGCGACGCCTTTCCCTAAAACGCTCTCACCCGAAGTAATGAGGGATTTCCCGTCTGCATCATAGGCAACCCCCTCTCCCTGTATTTCCGCTGTCTGAAATCTCGCAGCCGGATGAACAAAAGCCTCCCCCATTTCCGGCCACACCGACAGATCAAATTCATATATCTCGGCATAGGTTCGCACCGCAAAATGCTTTCCGTCAGACGAAAAATCTGCGCCGGTCGTCGCATTGTAGCGTTCCCACAACATGCCCAGTCCACCCTTGAATTCGTACGAACCCAGCTTTTCAAGGTTCCCGGCTTCCTTTCCTGACCGCAAAACATGGTACAGAGATTGAGCGCCACCATCTGATTGCTTCGAAACCACGAAAATCTCCGCAGTCTCGGGATGAACCATGATGCTTTCTGAATCCGGATTGATAAATTTTGCCTCAGTTTCGTCCGCTTTCGGATACGATACTGCAATCGTTTTCATGACCTGCAGTTTGATGGGCTCTGTATTCGCAGTCAGTGAACCCTCGAGCGCAGGCTCTTCGATTATCAGGATTTTCTTGTCTTTTCTCGAAAACAGATTGTCCCCGAGATCTGCCACATAAATGCATGATTTGGCACTTCCCGCTTCACATGGACCAACGGCAATATCTTCCCAATCCACATTCTTTGCACCATCCACGGTGTAGGTATGGACGAGGTTTCCCTGATGATCAATCACATAAAGCTCAGGTTTTCCATCAGAGTCGACATGCGCCCAGATATAGTCACTGTTCGTATGGCTCAGGGCAAGTCCGCTGATCTCTTCCAATGCAGAAGGAAGCTGCTTCGAAACGAGTGTCTGCTCGAATGATTTGCACGGCAGTTCGGCATACACCGTTCCCGGAATCCCATTCACACCAGCCAGCGCAAATATAATGAGTGCCAATCGTAACTTTGTCATATCCACCATCCAATTGTCGAAACGAATCTCCCCTCTGACATCATAAAAGATGAATCTGACAAATCAAAATAAAAAAGCCCGCCATCGGGCGGGCTCTCAATTCCAAATATACAACGCGCAGAACTGAACCAAAAATCACTTGGTAATAGCCCAATCTCCGGCATTGACCAGCTTGAAGATCCCCTCGCCGCCATTTTCTTTCGCAACCGTACGCTTGTCAAAGCAGACTTTTGCAACAGAACCATCCGGCGCAGCTTCGGTTACTTCGCACTTCATCTGTGATTGCTCATTCGTAATGGGATCGTACGTATTGTAGCCATGGCAATCCTCATCCGTCTTGCATCCCGGGAAACAGGCACGAACATCCAGACGAGCCTTGCGGCCAAGCGTCGACAGCTCGATATTCATCACAAAATCGATCAAAACACTGTTGTCCGGACAGGCAACAAATTTATCAATATTATTCTCATAATCACCGAATTTGGCAAAACCGCAGATCGTCTTGTTGTTGAGTTCAATGGCATCCGCTTCGCTCTTGCACTGAGAATCATTCGGCGGACACACCGTATCCGGAGTACACTTGCTCATCGCCAGAGCACATGTGCCATACGGGAAGAAAATTGCCGGCTTGATGTTGGGAACATTCGAACTCCTGAAACAAGCACGAGCCGCTCCGTTAAACAAACCGTCTGCAGAATCGGCTGCGACGCCATCGCATCCGAAAATCTGAGCCGCCTGGACCTTCGTGGATTTACCATCACTCGTCTTAACGTCGGCCTGTTCAAGCTGAAGCTCAGGACGTTCATAACCGGCATAATTGCAGCGCGGTCCGTAGCAGAAACATGATGCACCAACGATTTGCTTTTCCTTGGGGGTATCCAGAAATGCCGGTTCTTTATACTTGGCATCAAGTTTACCAATACTTACAAGGTATGAAACAATATCCGACTTGCCGGTCTTGGTCCAGTCGGTCGCTCCCGACGGTGTAACGGCACCGCCGCCATTATTGCCGGTGTTGCCGGTGTTGCCGGTATTGCCGGTATTGCCAGCATCACCATCGGAATCGTTATCATCGCATCCAAGGGTCATGCATGCAGCCAGTGAAATTGCCGAAACAAGGGTAAGTACTCGTTTAAGTGAAAATGCCATTTAAATACTCCTTCAAAAATTAAAGCCCCCCTCATCATTCGCTGCAAAACGCATTCGCATCAATTTTATTCATTATTTTATTCTTGCTGCTCTTTCCCAAAACCAATGCAAAATCCCTTTTGAACTTCATCCCATCTCAGCGTCAGTTCATTGTCGATTGCAAGCTGCCTTGCAATCGAAAGCCCAAGCCCGGTTCCCGTCGACTTCGTCGTATAAAATGGCTCAAATACGTTTGCTGCAACTTCTTTCGATAATCCCGGTCCATCATCCTTAAAGACCAATTCGGTCTTGTCTTCATTCGTCGTGACCCAAAACGTTCCCTTTCCCTCTGTTGCTTCACTGGAATTCCGCCACAAAGTCATAACGATCTGACTCAATGAGTTTTCATCCGCAATCAGTTCGATCTCATCCGGAACCTCAATCTCTATCTTTATTGCCTGCATATCCGGATCGCTCAAAAAAATATCGCGCTGCCTTTCGATCAAACGTGCCGGATGCAGCTTCACCATATTGAGTTTGGGTTTGCGCGAAAACAGTAAAATATCATTCAAAAGCGCATTGAGTCTTTCGATTTCGCTGCCCATCATTTCCTGTATCTGACGACGCTCATCGGACAATTCTTCGGCCTGAAGCATTTCGTTGCACCCGCTGATGCAGGCCAGCGGATTCCGAATCTCATGGGCAACCTTGGCCGAAAACTCTCCCAGCAATTCCAGACGCTGCCTTCGATTACGCTCAATCTGAGCATACCTCACATCCGTCACATCACTGATATGATACCCACTCAGATTCCCAAGCGCATCCACTGGCAGTTCAAAACTCGCCACTCTCAGATACCGATTGTTCTGCTCCACTATCCAGGAATGACTCGACTCCTGCGATTCTCCTTTCGGTCGGGACAAATGCTGAGCGAGCTCCGATGAATCCATCATATCCGAAAGCAGTTGCTTCGCACTCGGATTGGCATACAAAAGCCTGCCGGACATAGGATTCAGTATCACCACACCTATGGGCAGCGCATTGACCATATGTTCATATATACCACGCAAATGCAAAAACTCGCGCTCGGTTTCGACGAGATTCGCCTGAACCCTGGCATACAGATGCGCCAGCTGTCCCGTCAAAATCCCGACGCCATACGCAGAAAGTCCCAACGAAATCAAACGATTAAAAATATCATGCTGGTGAACCAGATACATCGATAAAATCGGTTCCACCACATCCGGAATGAGCAATGAAAAAATAGATGAACTGTGATAAACGACGACCAATACCGCAGATACAATCGTTGCAGCAATAATTCCTCCGCGGCGCTGCAGTATAATCCCGCCATAAAGAGGAATAATTAAAAATAAATACATAAATGGACTGGTATGATATCCGGTCAGCAATACGACAAATGCCGCCAAAAATGCATCATGAACCATCCCAAGATAGGTAATGGGTTTGATCAGACGCTTGTGCAAAAGCGCAATGCTGCATAGCGCCGTAAATACAAATATCTCAATGACACATCCTAAAAGAAGCTGACCTCCAATATCCTGAACATGATAGTTGCCGGCTATAAACCAAAGTAATGTATAAATCAGTACGAGCACTGCATAGATACATCGCACAAATGTTATAAACTTAAGTGAAGTATATATCTTTGTCTGATTGTTTTTATCCTCAATACCCTGAACAAGCATCTTTAACAATCGCGCGGCAAAAAAAGCATTGGTGCCTGTTCCCTTCAATTCCACAGAATCCATTTTATTTTTGTCGTTCATAGCATGCTGCAAAATCCAATCAGATGGCCCATGGAATCGCTCTCAAATTCATCTGTATTTAAAACAAAAAAAAGGCGTCATATGACGCCTTTTTTCGAATGATTCTGTAATCAATCATCCCCATTGATATTGCGAAGCGTCTCCGCCCGCGCATTGTCAATCGACATCGTCAGCTCATAGTCATCGTTCATATTGGCCAGATTGCGGGCGCGCTCAAAATAATGAAGTGCAAGATCATAGCGTTTCATATTGAGCAATGCATAGCCAATTTCGTATTGAATCACACCATCGCGCTTGTCTGAGTCGCGCGACGATTTGTCATCCTCAAAACCTTTGATATTACGGTTAAACGGAAGATGTATCAGCTGATCGATGAGGGCTTTGCCCTTGTCTGATTCTCCCATATCAATGTAGATCAAGCCTCTCACGCGAAGCGCCGCAGCTTGCTCATCCGGAAAACTCTGCTCAAATTTGTCAACCAGTTCAAGTGCCTGCGGATATTCTTTCGTTTCCACATAATCCCAAACCAGCTCAAGAAAAATATCTTCGATGCAAAGTTCAGGCGGACGCTTCCTCGCCTTGATAATGCCAAGAGCAATCTCACGAAACATTTCATGAAGACCGCACAAACTGCACGCACGAGCTACCATCCATCGCTGAAATGCACTCAAACGCTTCCACGAATATGCCTCAACATCTTCACGGCTCATCGTTTTGAGCGCCGCAAATCGGCTCCGCTCCGCTTCCGAAACGGTACTCCAGTCAAACATCGGATTAAACCCGACCTCTTCATCAAAAAGAATCTCAGAAAGCGCGATTTGAGTATCCTCTTCCTCGAGCTTCCGAATCATCGCTATGTCGCTCTCGTCCTCGGCAAATACGTCCTCAGACTCGCCATCATCGCTCTCCTCATCCTCGTCGAGCGGCTCTTCATCGGGAGCAAGCGGTTCATTCTCCTGCTGAAAATCTTCGTAACTATCTTTTTCCTGACGTTTTTTCTTAGCCATGTCTGCTGCTTTCAAATTAAGTTAATCGGGCACCCCAAAAAGCCAATCCGGCCATAAGGGCGAGGTACTCTATATGCTTTAGTTCAAAACTGTCAACATTTAAACGCCTTTGACGTCATTCGAAATCACTCAGACTCTATAACGATAAGCGATAAGCTAAATTTATAGCGCAGGCGTATCGGCAGCGCCGATAGCCGCGCAGCGAGGCCGTATTGGCCGCAGGACAATAGGCCCGCCCCCCAAACCCAAAGCCATCGGGATTGAACCCTATTGAGATTTTTGATACTTTGCCGCTTGTCATGTTTTTCTTAAAATGAGGACATACGATGTTTACAAATCGCAGTTGGTTTCGAATCGCAGTGCTGGGGATGGCGATATTATTGGCTGGTTGCGCCGGTTCCTCAAAAACCTCCTCAAATCCGGGTACCATCAATGCATACGGTGAGACCATTTATGCGGACATTGAGGGAGTGGATTTGAGCAGCAAAGAAGTTCGCACCCTGACGAGTGAAATCACAGATGAAGAGTTGCCTCAAATTCTGAAATTGCTCAAGGTTTGCAACAGCAGTCACGTCGATATCGAAAAGATGCGCAAACTCATCGAATCCGGCGTAAATGTGAATGCTCAAATTGAAGTCGGCGGACAGGAAATTACGCCGTTGGGCGTCGTTTGCTGCCGCAGCGATATCGATGCCGAAGCCGTACGCGTTCTGCTTGAACTCGGCGCGCATGTAGACAAGGAAAATCTCACGCAGATTAACAATGGAAAGCTTAAAAGACAACGTGTCTCACCACTGGCTTTGGCTTGTGCCCGAAGCAAAATTGATATCGAAGCCATTAATATATTGTTGGAACATAAAGCGAGTCTGCGGAGCTGGGGCGAACCGATTCTCAATATCGCATGCAATCGAAGCGATATCGATGAAGATGCAATCCGAACACTCGTCGCACATGGTGCCGATATCAATGAATACAGTCGCTACAAAGAAAACATCCCATACAGTGGCTATACCCCGCTCATGACAGCCAGTAACCGCGCAGAAATTGACAAAGATGCCCTGCGCCTGTTAATTGAACTCGGTGCAGATCTCAATCTGGGCAACGTAAATAACGATACCGCCATTATGATTGCAACCGACCGTCGCGTCTTTGATAAGGAAGCAGCTGAACTTTTGCTCAATGCCGGCGCAGACGTCAATGTGAGAGCGGATAATGGCACGGTGCTGCTCGACACACTCGTGCGCGATTTGGATCTGATGAAAAAAGCTGTTCAAAAGGGAGCAGACATCCATTCTGTCGATAACAAAGGCACGGGGGTTTTGCACTATGCTGCACTTTGGGGAACACCCGAAACAGTATCCTGGCTTATTCATGAGGGGCTTTCGGTAAACGGTGAAAATAGTATCGGCGAAACGCCAATCATGTTTGCGGCATCAGGCAACAATTATAATGTTTTTAAAACACTTGTGGATGCAGGCGCTGATATTCATGTCGTTTCGAAAGAGAATGTGAATGTATTGGGCGCTGCGTGTTATTATAAAGCTGCGGCCGATGCCGTATCCAAACTTCAGCCGGATATCGTGAAATATCTGATCGATCAGGGAATTGACGTCAATCAGGCAGATAAAAACGGCTGGACACCGCTTTTTTATGCCGTCAATAATAAAGATGATAATACCGAAGTCGTGCAGATGCTGCTGGATGCAGGGGCTGATATCACACATTTTGACAACCATGGTCTAACGGCTGAAGAGCGGGCAAAGAATAATAATGTTAAGATACTGCTCAAATCAAGCGCAGCTGAGGCATGGAAACATCAGGATCAGCGATTGTTGGAAGCAGTTCAGACCGGCAATATGGATAGCATCAAATCATTGGTTGAAGCCGGAATCAACGTCAACCAACGCGACAAAGATGGCAGGACGGCGATTTCGTATACAAATTCGATGGAAATTGCCGAATTTCTGGTTGAACATGGAGCAAATATCAATATCGTCGACGGTGACGGCAGAACGCCGATTTGGTATGTCAGTTCGATAGAAATGGCCAAATTTTTGATAGATCACGGTGCCGAACTCAATATTATCGATAGATATAAAAAATGTCTTGTTACATATATGATCGACCGGGATTATACTTATGACCATCAAATGAATACGAATGATTTAAGTGAAAACGATCGCACCGAAATGCTCATTTTTCTGATGGAACAGGGAGCAAAACCCGGACTCGGAGACATCGGCAGCTTTGGATCAGCGCATCAGGAAGATTTATCGCTGGCTGGCGTCAGCCGTCGCCTGTCCTTTGAATCCAGGGAACAGCGGGACAGATTCCGGGAACTCTATGTCACGGAAGACACGGTGAATCTCTCCACCAACACAATCGGATCCACATCTCTCATCGATAAGATTTATCAACTTAATATGAGTCAGGAATCCGAAGATGGACCGGACAAAGCCTCCGAAGAAATCATACATCTGCTGGATTTGGGCGCAAATCTGAATGGCCGCCGTCAAAATATATTTGTTGAGTATATGGGGATCTCCCATATTCGTCCTTCAAAATACGTCGTCAGAAAATTTCTGGATGTGATCGCATCGAGATATAATGACTGTCACCCAACTATGAGGCATACGACTTGCGGTGATATTCTCAATTTAAAATATTCCGAAACCAATTCGACGCATGAGATTCCGCTGTTAATCCTGATGATTCGGAAGTTGCCTGAATTTGTGCCGGAATTGCTCGCCAAAGGCGCAGATCCGAATGCACAGATTATCAGCGTTGAAGGCATTGTATATGATGCGCCATCCGATCCTGTCACCGTTTATCATGAAACCGCTTTAATGGAGGCCGTTTCCGATCCGGATATCGTAAAAGCATTGATAGATGCCGGAGCAGACGTCAATGTCAAGACTTCGGACGGTGATACGGCTTTAAAACGCGCCAAAGCAGGCAATTATACAAAATCTGTAGAATTGCTGCTGAAATCGGGTGCAAAGGAATAATATATTATATATTATTATGGGGCGCGGCTATCTCGCCGGAAAGACGTGGCGCAGCACGTCTCTCCCGGCTCGATACGCCCTGCGCGCTCGCCTGTGTGCCGATGGCACATACGGCTCGCAGTGTCTCAGAAAACATTCCCAAAACAACCTGTCAATGAGCGGCTAAACAAGATTAGTGGTAGACCGGGGAACGATTTAACTGTACTATATCCGAAGGAACAGATCCCCTTGTGTCGCTGTCGCTGTGACATAAATATCTCAAGCAAATACGCATCTGCACGCGTTATTGGCTGCACCGCAATACCACGGCGGAAATACAAAATAATTCCCTGATATAGTGAGGTTACCATGCGTCCTGTAAAAAATCTTTTTCGTGCTATCCTGTGTGTAACGATTGCATCGTGTGGAACAGCTGTTTCATGCTCGGATGACAGTGTGAAGGATACTGCGCAGCCAGAGGACCAAACCCCGGGCGATCTCCCGGAAGACAACACATGCGACAAATCACAAAAGCCGGAAAATGCCACCGCATGCGAATGTGTGGACGGAAACTGGGATAATTGCACATTCAATGAAGAAAAAGACTGTGATGAATCGCAAAAGCCAGAGGGTGCCATCACTTGCGAATGTGTGGACGGAAACTGGGAAAACTGCACATTCTCTGAAGATAGCGACTGCGATGAATCGCAAAAACCAGAGGGTGCCATCTCGTGCGAATGCATTGAAGGAAACTGGGAAAACTGCACATTCTCTGAAGATAGCGACTGCGATGAATCGCAAAAGCCAGAGGGTGCCGTCTCATGCGAATGCATTGAAGGAAACTGGGATAATTGCATCTTTTCAGAAGACAACGTTTGCGATGAATCACAAAAACCGGAAAATGCCATCACATGCGAATGTGTGGACGGAAATTGGGAAAACTGCATTTTCACTGAAGACAACGACTGTGATGAATCACAAAAGCCAGACAATGTCATCACTTGCGAATGCATTGACGGCAGCTGGGCAAATTGCACTTATCCCGAAGGAGATATTTGTGCCGATTCGAACTGCGCACCGGGGACAACGTGCGATCCAGAAGACGGACAATGCAAACCCAATCCGGAACCCCCAAAAACATGTGACGAAGCAAATAAACCCCAAAATGCCATCACATGCAAATGTGTGGATGGAAGCTGGACGGACTGTACATTCCCCGAAGACAAGAAATGTGACGAAGCCAAAAAACCTGCAAAGGCCATCCAATGCGATTGTATCGAAGGAAACTGGAAAAACTGCATCATTGATACGACTGAAACCAGACTTTTATCCGAAAATATCGTCTATAATTACTATTTGGACGAAAAAGGATTACAACCCGCCAAACACTTAATGCTGACGGATTTTTCGGCAAAAGGATATGAATCCAAAGCTTCGAAAGAATATACAAAAAATGGCCAGAAAACCTTAAAATGGGCTTATACCACTGCGTCCCTGACCTTCCCGGTGCCTCGCAATCTTTCCGATTATGATGCACTTTCATTTGACGTCTATGTTCCGGAAAAATCTGTCGGTCAAACATTCTTCATGTATTTTCAAAGTGAAAACTCCAAAACCGATGGTTCAGATTATTACGGCAAAAAAATCAAATTTGCCAAAAGCGGTTGGAATACCTTCGATTTTAAGATCAGTGACTTCAGTACAGCGCGCACACCTCTTGGATGGAATCACATTAACAAGCTTGTCTTTACATCGACCGGATGGGATCAAACCAATGATACATCGACAGTCATCTATCTCGGCGGCATAAAGATGAGAGCCACCAAAGGGGGACCAAATAACCGTTATAAACTCGTCGATTTTTCATCAAATGATTACAAAGCCAATGCCTCGACAAAATATACCAAAAACGGCAGCAAATCGTTTGAATGGAAATACTCAACATCCAAATTGACTTTAAAAGTTCCAAAAGATCTGAGGCAATATCATGCGATATCTTTTTGGGTCTATGTTCCCAAAGAAGCTGTTGGCCAGACATTCTTCATGTATTTTGGCAGTGAAAACAATAATAGTGATGGCATCGATTATTATGGCCGAAAAATAGAACTCAAAAAAGAGGGATGGAACCGGTTTACAGGCCTCCTCAACCAATTCAGCGTCAATCGCTCACCGCTCGGCTGGAATCGCATCGACAATCTGGTACTGACAAGCACAGGATGGAACCAGACCAACTCGACTTCTACCGTCATTTATCTGGATGATATCTTCCTTTATAAAAAGAATATTCCCTACCTCACGGGAGCTGCATTCTCGCTCAACGGTGCGCGTTCCATCGTCGATAACAAGCTGATTAACAATGGCTATGACGATGATACAGCCCGTGTCTTCAAAAAGGATAAAGACTACTGGCTGCCGCTCACAGTTTTGGGAGCCCGATATGACAGCAAGTCGACCTATCATGTCACAAAACATATCCTCGAAATGACTTTGAACGGGAAAAAATATCAATTTGAAGGCGGCAAAAATTCAGTCACCATCGACGGAAAACCAACTTCACTTGGTTTTACACCGGTTGCTGTAGGCAATGCCTTGTTCGCTCCCAAAAGTTACATTAAACAACTGATGGGATATACAAAAGAATATACAGATGGAATGGAGTGGGTGTATTTATCCACATCCGGTCAGAGCTTTAAAGATTTAACCACCCGCCTCGACATCATGTACGAAATGCTCTTTATGCGGCCGACATCAACCGAAGCTGTAGCACAAATGTACAACCATCTTGGGGGCGACGTCCATCCCAGGGTTATGATGACTCAAAGCCGCTTCAATGAACTTCGGAATTTGTTGAAAACGGATGAAACATTAAAATCCTACTACAATTATCTCGTTAATAAATATGGTCCGAATTCCGCTGAATTCAAAGATAAGCCCGTCGTATACTCACTTCCTGACGGCAAACGGCTCTTGAGTATCTCGCGCAAGGCAAAGGATCGAATCATACCATGGGCAATGCTGTATAAATTGACGGACAATGAACAATATGCCGCGCGCATCTGGGATGAAGTCAATGCTTTGATCAATTTCAAGGACTGGCACCCGGATCATTATCTCGACACCGCTGAAATACTCTACCCCATGGCAATTGCGTACGACTGGCTATATGACAAATGGCAGCCGGAACAACGCAAAAAAATGGAAATAGCTGTCCGTGATTTCGGTTTAAAAACGGGACTCGATCGCTACGAAGGTCGCGTAGGTCACTGGGGGAATAACAACTGGACGGGCGTATGCAATGGTGGTTTGACTTCAGCGGCAATTGCCTACGCCAATAGTGGCCAGGCGGCAGAATCAGCCCAAAATGTACTGAATTATTCTATCCAGGATTATGAAGCAGGCATGTACAGCTATGCCCCCGATGGCGGTTATCTCGAATCACCGGGCTATTGGTCGTATGGAACTGATTATATGCATGTCCTGATTTCATCACTCGATTCGGCCACAGGTTCAACTCAGGGAATTTACTATTCACCGGGATTTGCCAAATCAGCCTACTTCACAACCTACTTTGAAAATGAAGCGGGTTCGTGGGGGTTCCATGATTCCGGCTCCGGACAAACCGATACAAACTGTCAGGCATGGTTCGCTCGCAAATCCGGCGACAAATCCCTGGGCAAAATTCGCCAGAATGCCATCACCAGCAACCTTAAAAAACCGCATGTTTACGACGTAATGTGGTATGCACCAGGTCAAATCGGCGACAGCGTCAACCTGGCTCTGGATGCGCATTACAGTCAGGTCGGTTCCACCACGATGCGTTCCTCGTGGAATAAGAATGCCATCCTCGTCGGTCTGCATGGCGGTGCCAACAATGCAAGTCATGGCGACCTCGATATCGGCAATTTTATCCTCTATGCTGCCGGCAAACGTATATTGATGGATCTGGGATCCGATAATTATAATCTGCCCAACTATTTCGGAAACAAGCGCGAACAATATTATAAAAAACGCGCCGAAGGTCAGAATACGCTCGTCATTGGTAATGTTTCCTATACGACCCCCGATCAGGTCAAGAATACTGTTGGCGAATTTATTCGTAATGAATTTGACGCAAAGAGCGCAATTTCCATCGTAGATATGTCGACTGCTTATACAACAGTTGACTCAGGTTCGCGCGGCGTCTGGTTCAAAGATAATCGTTCGACTGTCGTTTTGCAGGATGAAATCAAACTCAAATCAGAACAAATCGTTCGCTGGGCTGTCCATGCACAAACCGCCACATGGCACGATGACAGCGGACAATATTTAAACAAGTGCGTAAAGAAGGATACTGCCGGTGAAATAAAAATATCAAAAGACGGGCGCAGCGCAACGATTACCAGAACTGGTACAAATCAACACCTGTATGCTGAAATTGTATCTTCCGATACATCCCTGAAATTTACAAAAGAGCTGGCGCGCTCCTATGACAAAAATTATCCGATGTATTCCAAATATCCTGAACGCCCGAGCTATCAGGTGAATCTGGAAGGCCATAATACCCAATACGAACACTGCCGAATCGGTATCGAAAAACTGGCCATTATTACGCCCAAAAAAGTCAAATCATTCAATGTTGCTGTCGTCTTTAAGATGATCAACAACGATGCCTCCGATCCTGCAATAGGCAAAACCTACAAATGGACAGACATGGCCAAATGGACTGTCAAATAAATATAGCTGTCGGCATCCGTCATACCCCGTTTTGTTTGTAGCTACCCATTGATTCAAAAGTGTTGCTTTTTTTATTCGTTATGTATTAAAAACGCTCAGTTTTTCATCATACCTTCCCCATTGTGGAGAAGAAGATAAGCCCTATAAAGGAATGAATTATGAAAAAACTCTTTTTGCTCGCTCTGATTTCACTGTTTGTACTCGGTGCATGCGGAAAAAAAGCCGAAGAGCCCGCTGCCAATGACGCCAAACCTGAAGCTGCCGCCGATGCCAAAGCCGGTGATGCTGCCGGTGAGGAAGCCAAAGCCGATGATGCCAAAGCCGATGAAGCGGATCCGTTCGCCGGCATGGACAAGAAAAAATATGACGAAGCCGTCAAGGGCATGACAAACGAAGAACGCAATGCGTTCGAACTCAAGGCGCTCAAACATTCCGATCCCCAAATCCGCAGACTTCCGATGGTCAACATGACCTACAATCTTGAAAAAGGCAGCAAATCCGAAAAAGCCGATGCCCTGCTCTATATCCTGCAGAACGAAACAGACCCCGAGGTACTGACAACTGCACTTCGCAGCAACATGAACAACCTCACCGTCAGCAACGATTTCTATGAAGCCTACAAAAAACACGCTGCCAGCGATAATGCCGATATCCGTATGGCTGCCATGTACGGCATCATCAACTCCAACAACCACAGCGTCGAAGGCATCGAAGACGAAGGCATCAAATTCCTCGATGATAAAGACGCTCGTATCAGCTCGGGCGCATGCAAAGAACTTTTGAGCAACAAATACACATCTGCCATGCCCAAAATCGAAGAAATCATGAAATCCTCGACAGATGAAGTCATGCTGGAGACATGTGCAAAAGGTTTGATGGATCTTTGGTATTATGCACCGTTCTTCAAAGAATTCGATGCAAAGGCATATCAGCTCACGCTCGATTATCTCAAGAAAACACCGCGCACGAAGAATTTACCGGGGTGGTCGATTATCAGCACGCTCACCAAAGCCCCCAAAGACGAATGGAAAGAATTGGCCAAAGAGTTTAATGCCAAAGACCTCGTTGCTGCACTCTCCGAAATCGTCAAAGATGACGTTGCTGGCAAACTGAGTCGCGAATACTCCATCAAAGCCATCGCCGTTCATGGCACCAAAGCCGATCTCGAAGCGCTCGACAAAGCCGTTACAGACGAAAATGTGAAGAAAGAAATCGCAAAGGCCATGGAAACCGCAAAATAATTTTTCTGAATCTTTTATGGGCATGGCTATCTGCGATACGCCATGCCAAGACGTGTCACGACACGTCTCTCTCACCTTGGGGCGGGGCAACGTACCCGCCCCTACGGCTCGTTAATGCGGCTATCGCTTTGCGATACGCCGCATTTTTTTATTCCTGCGAGCCTCCCCCCCCCCAAAAAAAGCCATGCGTATTGCCATCGGCAATAGCATGGCTCAGGCGTCGGCGTATGGGGCAAAGCCCCAAAGCCGCGCAACCTATCAAAACCAATTATTTGACTTCATAGACCTGGAGACGATCTGAACTCAAATCCAGTGATGAGGTCGAAAACTCTTTGTCATTGAGCAGGCTCTTCAGATTGTAATTGCCCTTGAGATCGCATCCGCTGTTGTCACCGCCATCGGCACGTGAAATACCGACGATAACCGCAGGCTCGCCCTCTTTGACGAGTTTGTAGCACCAATAACCGCCGCCGTACGACAGATTCTCACGATGACCGCGGGTAATTGCTTTATGGGTCTTGCGGATCTGACCAAGCATTCTGACATAGCTCAACATTTCCTTCTGTTCGTTGTTGAGTTTGTCATCAAATGCCATCATGCGGCGATTGTCCGGATCATTGGATCCTTCCATACCATATTCATCACCGTAATAAATCAGAGGAACACCCGGATTCGTCAGCAGGATCGTCAGAGCTGTCTTGACCTTCAGATACGGCAGCCAGTCGTGGACCTCATCATTGCTGCACCATTTGTTCTGATTCTGACCGGCAGCCACCGAAAGTG
Source organism: Pseudomonadota bacterium (assembly GCA_017441205.1). Classification (GTDB taxonomy): domain Bacteria; phylum Myxococcota_A; class Bradymonadia; order UBA4248; family UBA4248; genus UBA4248. The sequence continues at coordinate 34,698 of JAFRYG010000115.1, read as the reverse complement.
CACGCGCAACGTCATGATTGCCCATAAACGTGCCCATCAGATCCGAATTGAACGTATTGCTCAGCTGAGCGACATCAGCGTAGTTGCCAAGACCGAGAACATGGCTCTTGAGTGCAAAATACATCGGGAAGTCGAACTGTGCATGGAGCAAATCGTTGCCGATGTATTTGTTCAGAAGACCAACATCGCCTGTGAATGTTTCGCCGACCATGTAGAACATGATGCCGGTGTTGGCGAACAGTTTGTCAGTTGCAGCGCGCAGATCCTTGACGAACTTGATATTCATGTGCTTGACGGCATCGACGCGGAAACCATCGATATTGGTCTGTTTAATGAGCCAGATTGCATGATCGACCATCGTCCGGCGAGCATCGTCGTTTTCATAGTTGATATCGGGAAGATCCTGGCTGAACCAGCATTTTTCGGAATAATTGTCCCAACCATTATTGGAATCGCACAGCCACGGAGAGTTCACATCATTGAACCAATCGCCATGATTTTTGAATATCGGGCTGTCCTTATGAACCTGATTTGCTGCGAAGTCCACGAGTACGCGGATACCATGCTTGTGACATGAATCCACAAGTGCCTTCAAATCCTCCATCGTTCCGAAATGCGGCTCGATGGCTTTAATTTCCTGACCCTCGCTCTTGGCTCCGGCAAATTCGTCCTGATTGTAATCCGTCATGAACGAAGCAACTGGCCAGTACGAATGATAGGCAGAATACCAGTGAGCCTCGTCACCATTCGTTCCCTGGCTGGTTCCCTGGGCATTCATGCTTACTGAAGAAATCCACAGCGTATTGATGCCAAGCTTGTCGAAATAGCCATCATCGACCTTCTTCTGCAGTCCCTTGAAGTCACCGCCCATCCACTGAGCATTCGATGAACCGGCAACCGACGCATTTGTCTTGGGATTGTTGTTGCCCGAATCACCATCCAGGAAACGGTCCGTAAAGGCGAAATAGAGCGTTGCATCGTGCCAGTCGAAGGGTTTGTCTTCGACCCAGACGGGAACGTACAGTTCTTCGTCACCGGATTTCAGAATATAGGAATATTTGTTGTTGTCATCGACGGTATCCGTCACCTTGCCATTTTCGAGTTTTGGCGATTTGCCGCCCGAAATCGTGATGCTGTCGGCCTGAATGCTGGAATCGATATTCACCTCGAACTCGATCTTCTTGCCATCGACTTTTGGCTGGCTCTTCAGACTGATCTTGCCTGTAGACTGAACCGGAGGATTGGGCGTTTCGCCGCCGCCGGCCGGGACTTCGACATACTTGAACACCTTGCCGCATGTAGACATATCAGCGAGGCTGTTGCAGTCATTGTCACTGCATTCAGCCGGATTGGCTCTGTAGGAATCGTCACCCCAGTCTTTCACGTAATACTTATAGGCGTATTTCTCACCCTGTTTCAGTTCAACTGTGATGGTATGCGTCCCTTTGCCATCAGATTTCATCTTGTAGTTGGGATCTGTCGTCTTCCAGGTGCCATCACTTTCCGTATTGAAGGAACCAACAAGATAAACATCGAAGCTGGCCGGAGAACCATCGCCATTGACGTTGGTCCATTTGTTTTCATAAACAAACGTGGCCTGGCATTTATTGGGATCCGAAGGAGGAACGACGATGCCGCCGGGATTGCCTTTGCCGAATTTCTTTCCGCAGCTGTCCATCGTAGCCTTGCCGTTCGATTCACCGTCTTCGGCATCGGTCTTCCAGCTGTCGTTTTCCCAGCCGTTCACATAATATTTATATTCGTACGTTTCACCCTTCTTGAGTTTGACGGTAATGGTATGCGTGCCGTAGTTATCGGATTTCATCTTCCAGGCATAATCGTTGGTTTTCCATGTGCCGTCACTTTCCGTATTGAATGAACCCACCAGATAAACATCGAAGTTATCAGCACCGCCGGAATTGGTGTTGGTATATTCATTGAAATACGTGAACGTAGCTTCGCAGTCACCGTCCTTAACCTCGCCGCTGCCCGGATCGACTACGGTCGTAGCTGCTTTTTCGATATACTCATAAGTAGCACCGCATGTGCCGTCGGTCTGATTGTTCTGATCGTCATCGACAGATTTGGAAGGATCGGAGCGATAGCTATCCTGTTCCCAGCCGGCAACAAAGAATTTGTATTTGAGGTTTTTGCCTTTTTCAACATTGATCGTAGCTGTACGGACGCAGTTCGCATCCGCATTCATAATCATATTGCCGTCGGCAGGCTGCCACTCATTCATATCGCCGATCACGTAGACCGGCCAGTCCTGAGTACCACCGGTGGACGCGCATGTATCGGCATTCACATATTTAAAGGTAACCTGACAGGATTCCGGACCAGGACCAGGACCGGGACCCGGATTACCGCCAGCAGCCTTCTCTACAAATTCAACGGTACCACCACAGGTAGCAGTCACCTGATTGTTCTTGTCATCATCGACGGCATTGCCAAGATCCGAACGATACGGTTCATCCCAGCCATCGACATAGAATTTATATTTATAGGTCGCACCCTCTGTTACCTGAACAGTTACCTCGCGGACGCAATTGTCTTTCGAGAGCATGATCAGATTGCTGTCTGTCGGGTTCCATTCATTCATATCGCCGGTCAGATAGACGGATCTGTCCTCACCACCGGTCGCAGCGCAGGTATCTGCATGGACGTAGCGGAATGTCATGGTGCAGGCATTGGGATCGATTTGGCCGCCAGCAGATTTCTCAATATACTCAACCACAGCACCGCAGGACGCAGTCACCTGGTTATTCTGATCATCATCGACAGACTTGGAGGGATCCGAATGGTAGCTGTTCTCTTCCCAGCCCTGAACGAAGAATTTGTATTTATAGGTATCACCCGCCTTAACATCGATCGTCACTTCGCGGACGCAATTGACTCCGGCATTCATGCTCATATTATTGTCGGACTCTGTCCAGCCGTTCATGTCACCAATCAGGAATACCGGCCAATCCTGAGACCCACCCGTTGCTGAACAGGTATCGGCATTCACATACCGGAATGTCATCTTGCAGCTATCTCCCGGATTTGGGTTGGGGTTCGGGTTGGGATTAGGATTCGGGTTAGGATTGGGATTGGGGTTAGGATTATTCGAACAGGCCGTATTCGATTCACAGCCATTCTCTACTTTATTGTCACAATCATGGTAGCCATCCGCACAAGACTGGATCTTGCAGACACCGACTTCGCAGGTCGTCGATTTATTATTGGCCAGCTGCGTGCAGTCGATTTCACACGAACCGCAGTAATGGGGGTCCGACGACAAATCAATACAGGCATCGGCACCTGGACAATACATTTCGTCCGCATTGCATTTTTCCGATTTACTGTCTGAAGAGCCGCATCCGTACCAGCCAAAAGCTGCGCAGCACAAACAAATCCCAAGCAATGTATTTTTCTTCATAAGCACGTCCTCAATTACACAAAGGAATGAAAGGAAAAAGACAAAATTACAAATTTAGCTGCAATTCCCGTCGGCAGTTTTAAGCCTGTAATGCCGCCTCATCGGCGGCATCACAAATGGAAAGATTAACCGTCCTTCCGGGAAACTGCATGAATCATTATTTAACCAGGTAAACCTGGAGATGATTACTGCTCAAATCAAGACCAGACTTGGTCTCTTCGGGGGCATTGGTATCGAGAAGATTCTGAAGTTTGTATTCTCCCTTCAAATCACAGCCACCGTTATCACCGGCATCGGCACGCGACACACCGACGATGATCGATTCGCTGCCGTTCGTAACCTTGTAGCACCAGTAACCGCCGCCTGAACTCAGATTCTCTCTGTGACCACGCGTAATGGCTTTGTGATTCTTGCGAATCTGCCCAAGCAAGCTTACATAGGAGAGCATATCCTGCTGATCATTGTTCAGAGCACTGTCAAATCCCATCATGCGGCGATTGTCAGGATCGTTGGAACCTACCATGCCATATTCATCACCATAATAAATCAAAGGCACGCCGGGATTCGTCAAAAGAATCGTCAGAGCAGTTTTGACTTTCAGATAGGGCTGCCAATCATTGATTGCTTCATTGCTGCCCCATTTGTTCTGGTTCTGTTTGGCTGCCACAGAAATCGCACGGGCAACGTCATGATTCCCCATAAATGTTCCCATCAAATCCGAATTGAAGGAATTGCTCAGATTCGCAACTTCTGCATAATTGCCGGTTCCAAGCACATGATCCCTCAGTGCAAAATACATCGGGAAATCGAATTGGGCATGAAGCAGATCGTTGCCGATATACTTGTTCAGAAGTCCGACATCACCGGTAAACGTCTCACCGACCATGTAGAACATGATGCCGCTATTTGCATAAAGCTGATCCGTTGCCGCGCGCAAATCCTTGATAAATTGGATGTTCATGTGTTTGACGGCATCGACACGGAAACCATCAATGTTCGTCTCTTTAATAAGCCAGACTGCATGATCAACCATGGTTTGACGAGCAGTGGGATTCTCATAATTGATGTCGGGAAGGTCCTGACTGAACCAGCAGCGTTCCGTTTCATTCGGATCATCCCAATAACCATCATCACAAAGCTTACGATTGCCAAGATCTCCATTAAACCAATCACCGTGCTTCTGGAAAATCGGGCTGTCTTTATGAACATGATTGGCTGCAAAATCAACGAGCACACGAATACCACGTTTATGGCAAGCATTCACAAGCGCTTTAAGATCATCCATCGAACCGAAATGCGGTTCAATCGCCGTAATATCGCGTCCCTCACTCTTGGCACCATTAAACTCATTCATTGTATTTGGCGTCATGAATGATGCAACCGGCCAGTACGAATGATAGGCTGAATACCAGTGTTTTTCGTCACCATTCGTTCCCTGGCTCGTGCCCTGGGCATTCATACTGACTGAAGAAATCCACAAAGTATTGACCCCGAGCTTATCGAAATAGCCTTCCTCAACTTTTTTCTGAAGTCCCTTAAAATCACCGCCCATCCACTGGGCATTCGATGAACCCTCGATAGATGCGGTTGTTTTGGGTTCATTATTTCCCGGATCACCATCCAAAAAACGATCCGTAAATGCAAAATACAACAACGCATCATGCCAATCGAACTGAGAACTCTCAACCCAAACCGGGACAAAGACCTCATTTCCGCCAACCGTCACATAATAGGCATATTTGCTGTTCTCCGGAACCGTATCGGTCACGGTGTTGCCGTTGATCTGAGGTGATGCACCACCGCGAACATTGCTCGGCGTATCCTTGAATGTGAGCGTCACATTGTGACCATCGACATTGACGCCCTGAAGCTGGGCATTCGGATTGCTCGGAACAACTGTGGAATTGCCGCCGCCGTTGTTGCCGCCGCCGCTGCCATCTGCAGGAACTTCAATGTACTGATAGGTTTTTCCACATGTGCCATCCCCCTGATTGTCACACATATCGCCAACACAGGCATTCGGATCCGAACGATAGCTGTCCCCCTCCCAGCCATTGACATAGAATTTATAGGTATATTGTCCCCAATCCTTCACATCCATCGTAAACGTATGTCTGCCTCTGCCATCCGGAGTCATCTTGTAGGCCGGATCCGCCACCTTCCACTGACCATTCTCGTCCATGTTGAAGGAACCCACCAGATAGACATCAAATGGTGTCGGCTCACCCTTGTCGTTCACACTTGTATACTTATTCTCATAGATAAACGTAGCTTTGCAGCCATCATTACCGGTATTCGTGCCGCCGTTGTTGCCGCCGCCGTTGTTGCCGCCGCCGTTGTTGCCGCCGCCACTCACTTCGGTTACCGTCTTGCCGTTGGCATTGCCGAAACTCATTCCGCAGCTGCTGAACTTCGCAACATTGTTCCCCTCATTATCCATCTCGTTATTTGTCTGATCATTGTGGTAGCTGTTCTCAGCCCAACCATTAATGTAATATTTATAGATAAACTGACCGCCCTGAGTGACCTCCAGCTTGATACCATGCGTACCATCGCCCAGATACGTCATCTTGTACTTCGGATCACTTTCGGCCCAGCCATTGAAATCACCAATCAGGTACATGTCAAAATCTGCTTCACCGCCGGAATCCTTGCGGGTCGCAGGATCGGTGTAATAAAAACTGGCATAACATTTATTATCCGCTGGCTGTCCCTGGGTACCGCCATTATTGCCGCCATTATTGCCGCCCGAATTTCCTCCGTCCTTACTATTGACTTCAACCAGACAGACTCCATCGGCATCCACATTCCAGCCAGGATCACAGCTGCAGCCATTCAAATATGCTTCGTAATGGCCATGGCCGCACCTTACCTTCTCAATCTCATTCGTATCGCTCGCACATCCAGCCAGCAAACCTGCACAAACCAGTAGTAAAGCCAGTTTCTTCATATCACTCCTTCTGCTCTTGTATCAGGAAAGCTTATGTCATATCTTCTTTGTATGACATCCATTCCCACAATGTTCGGAACAAATTTGAACAAATCTGTACAAACCTCCATCCGGCAATACAGACCTTCCCGGATCGTCCCATTATCCCTTTTACTCGTTTGACACTATTTTTCAATGTAAGTAAAATACCTACATCCAGACCGATATCCAAATCACTCTCAGTTCGGTATCGGTACCACATATCCCCCCCAGTTTATCCCCCGTCGTCACCTTTTACAAATTCACTAAACTCTAAACTCTGATTTCCAAACAAAACGTGATATAGTGCCACTCCGGCAATGATGCCAGGGTACTCCACATTCATTAACCCCAGAGGATTATTATGAAAATTTTAATGGTCGCATCCGAAGCTGTTCCTTATGCCAAAACAGGCGGATTAGCCGATGTCGCAGGCGTACTGCCAAAATTCCTCAAACAGCTGGGACATGATGTCCGCGTCGTGATCCCCCTGTACGGAAGCATCGATCAGTGGAAATACCCTCTGGAACACGTTCCCGGCGCTCTCGGCGTATGGATGGGTGCACTCGGTGAATTGTGGTGCGAAGTCAGGGAATCCAGACTGCCCGGAAGTGACGTCCCCATCTATTTTATTGAATACGACCGTTTCTTCGCGCGCAAGGCACTCTACAATGAACCCAACGGGCAGGGATACATGGACAACGACAATCGATTTGTTTTCCTGTCCAGAGCTGCATTGCAGTTATGCAAAAAACTGAATTTTTCACCGGATGTCGTTCACTGCAACGACTGGCATACCGCAGCCATCCCCATCTTCCTCAATACCGTCTATGCCGGCGACGATACGCTCGGACATAGCGCATCCCTGCTGACGATTCACAACATGGAGTATCAGGGACGATATTATCCCGGACTCATGGACGTCCTCGATATCGGTTGGGAACACTTCAACCACCTCGAACTCGAATGGCAGAACCAGTGCAACCTGCTCAAAGGCGGTCTCTATCACGCTACGCTCTTTAATGCCGTCAGCCATGGTTATGCGCAGGAAATCCAAACGCCGCAGTTCGGCCACGGACTCGAAGGCGTCGTCCGTGATCGCATCAATGCCCTGCGCGGCGTCCTTAACGGCATCGACTACGAAGAATGGAATCCGGCACACGACAAATACATTACCGCCCCATACGATATCGAAGATATGTCGGGCAAAGCCGTCTGCAAACATGCGCTCCAGGAAGAACTCGGACTCGAAACGCGCCAGGATCTCCCGCTGTTCGGACTCGTCGCCCGCCTCGTCGATCAAAAGGGCATCCGCCTGCTCGCCGAAATCTTCGAAGCCCTCATGCAGCTCGATCTTCAGATCGCACTGCTCGGAAGCGGCGAAGCATGGGCCCAGGATTTCTTCAATACCATGGCCGCTAGATACCCAGGCAAATTCGGTTGCTACATCGGTTACAGCAATCCACTCGCCCATCGCATCGAAGCCGGATCCGATTTCTTCCTCATGCCAAGCGTCTTCGAACCATGCGGACTCAATCAGCTCTACAGCCTCCGGTACGGCACACTTCCCATCGTTCATGCCGTCGGCGGACTCAATGATACTGTCTACAGCTTCGATGAATACTTCCACTCCGGTACCGGATTCAAATACTACGATCAGACGCCGGACGCACTCTACAACACCATCGGATGGGCTCTGAGCACCTGGTATCACAAACCCGACGAAATCGCAGGACTCCGAAAACGCGCCATGGAACAGAGATTCTCATGGCAGGGATCCGCCGAACAGTATTGCGATATCTATCGCGAAGCAATTTACCTTAAAACCGGTCGCACGAATGTCGATTAAGTGATAAATATTCCTGCCGGTTACACACCGGCTATATCCTGAACCGGAATAAATCTTTACATCCCCACATATCCGCACACTTCGGATATTCATAGGAAAAGTTCATGGCATATCTGGATCTTGAACTCAAAGAAATAGAAGTTGAATACATTGCGCCGCACGTTCTGTCCGGAACGGAACGCATCACCCTCATGCTCACAGTCGTGCGCGGGGCCAGAGGACGCCGAAAACTCCTCGGAGAAGCATTCGCCAGAACCGTTTATCAGCCCATTATTCACTTCAAGGTTTTCGATGAAGTCAGCGTGGAATCCCTCTTCTCAAGATTCCTCCAGCAGCTCATCCACCGTGGATACCGTCCCGTTCAGTATCGCGAAAAGGACCTCGACGATCACCTCTCAAGCTGGAAGCCCTGCAATCTCACCGGTCTCGATGATACAGACCTCAAGCGCGGCGAAGATGCCGCCATCGATGTCGGCGAAAACTTCGAAGATTTCTGATGCCTATCCCTGTCATTTTCGAAGACGATCATTTCATCGTGGCCGAAAAGCCCGCCGGCATTGCTACGCATGCCAGCGCGCCGGGCCAGATTGCGTTCGTCGAACAACTCTCTGAACAAACCGGCCTAAACCTCGGTGTGCATCAGCGGCTGGACGCCGCAACCAGCGGTGTCATTGCATTCTCCAAAACACAGCAGGGCGCACAAAGACTCCAAAAAGCCTTTGAACTCCGAAACGTAAAAAAAACATACCGCGCCCTCGTCTGCGGAATCCCCGATGCCCCCTCCGGACAATGGGTCCACTATCTCGCGCACAAAGACGGACTGACTATCGAAGCCGAGAGCGGAAAACTCTCCAAAAGCCGATACAGAATCATCAAATCCTTCGGGCCGTTCACCCTTCTTGAACTCGATCTGCTCACCGGAATGACGCACCAGCTCAGAGTCCAGTGCGCTCTTGCCGGATACCCGATTCTCGGCGATACTCTCTATGGCGGCGGCGATCTCTTCCCCCGGCTTTGCCTGCACGCACACAAACTTCGCCTGCTCTCGGAGCCAAATCTTCCGACATTCCAGGCTCCCCTGCCCGAAATTCTCGATCGCCCCTCCCTCAATAAAATCGTTCGGCCAATTCTGACTGCCGCAATGGCTCAATACGCCCCGATTCCCGACACCGAGGCCATCCGCCTGCTCACGCCTCAGCACAGCGGCATACCCGAACTCATCATCGAAAAACTCGCCCAAATCCTGCTCATTCGCCACCTCGAACCCGACACCCAGTCCCTCTGGACGACATCATCCTTAAACGAATTCATCGAAACGGTGCGCCGATCCTTCGGATGCAGCCAGTTCTGCTACCGGGTACACGAATCCCCTGCCACAAAGCATCCCTGTCGCGCATTCACCAAAGCCTTTGCACAAACGCCGGATCCCTTCACAGCCACCGAAAATGACATCCGTTTCGGCTTTGATTTGTCCGGAAATGCCACAGGTCTCTATCTCGATCAGCGTTCAAACCGCGCATGGATCAGGGAACATGCCCGCGGAAATGTCCTCAATCTTTTCGCATACACATGCGCTTTCTCCGTCTGTGCCGCCAAATCCCCCGCCGTCACTGCCACGACGAGCATCGATGCCGCATCTGCGGCGCTGCGGCGCGGTCGTTCCAATTTCGAACTCAACGATATATCACTCGATGGACACCGCTTTATCACCGAGGATGTATTCAAATATCTCAATCGCTGCATCCAGAATCACACACAGTTCGACACCGTCATCTGCGATCCCCCCAGCTTCGGCAGGTTCGAAAAAATCACCTTCAGCCTCGATGAATCCCTCGAAAAACTCATCGAAGCCTGTCTGCAGGTTGCTGCCCCAAACGCGGTACTGCTTTTTTCCATCAATCACCGCAAAATCCGCATCAACAGACTGAAATCTGCATGGAAACAGGCCCTTCAGAAGACAAATAAATCCGCCAAATCAGTCGATATCTTCATCAACGATGATGCTACAGGCCCCCTCGGCGTCGGAACTGACCTCAAGACGATTCGCGCAGAAATAATATAATTCTTATATATTATTTTATATATTATTTTTTCGCCTTGCTATCGTCCTGCGGACGATACGCAAGGCATTGGCCGGGGCTATTGGCACTCGCCAATACGCCCCGGCTTCTTTTAAATAGGTTCTCAAGCCCCCAAAACGTCCCTACAACTTCCCGTCTGTAATATCATGCTCATGACTCTTGCATGCGGCGCGACACTGAACAACGACAGAAAGAGCCTCCCCCCCCATCGCCACAGTCGCACATAACTTTGACGCTGTCGAATCACAGCACCGCACATTGTAAATCTGCTCCAGACTTTTATCTGTGGCTTTTCGTGATATTTCCTTGCCGGGATTAAGGCAGCACTTACCGTCCGAACACGTCACCTCAGAAGGACAGACATTGTCACAGCTGCCACAACTGTGCACGCTTGTCAGATCTGATTCGCAGCCGTCAAGTACCGTGCCGTTGCAATTCGCAAACCCTTTTTCACAGGTCAGTTCCGACGCATTGCAGCCCACGACGTGCCTTTCCGCCAGACTCGCCAGCTCGCCCGTTTCAGGATCGAGATCATTGCGCTCCATGCACTTGTCCAGACATAACATCTGCGAAACGGCACAACGGACACATTTTCCATTCTCACAGATCTCGCTGGACTTGCAGGCAACGATGTTGTCGGCATTCGTTCCGCAGTACTCGCGTTCCGACAACAGCGACAACTGTTCCTTGCAAACGTTTATACTATTCGCTTTGATTTTAACAAAACCATCCGGACAGACGCACTGTGCCACATCATCAATTATCCTGCATTCGAAACTTTCCGGACAAGTCGTATACGAGCAGTCATCCTTGACCGTGTTGCTGCACAACGCACTCTCATACCCCGGAATGCATTCGCAATTCACTGACCCTGATGCCTCACAACGCTTAAAAATATTCGAATCCGGACATACATATATTCCATTCTGATAAAACCCCAGATCAAGAGCACACGACGAATAACCGTCAGAAATACATGTATTGAGCGGTGTGACGGTCGAAACACCATCTCTGACGGTCACCAGTTCCATAACGCCACAGCTCATACCAGATGAACATGCATATCCCATGTAATCCTTGTTGAGTGGATCTGCGCTGGTCGCGTCTCCCCTGGCACCACATTGCTCATCGCTGTTCTTGACGCACTGACCATTCCTGTTGATTCTGTAGCCGGCGCGGCACACACAATCCCCGTCCACGCAGTCTCTGTCTGCGCCACAGGAATACGTTCCATCGATGACGTATCCGCCGCTGTCGGCCACCGCGCCGCAGTACCGTGCGTCCGACTTGGGATCGATGCATTCGTTGGCTTTGTTTTTCAATTGCCCCGGCGGACACTCGCATGCCCCGCCCCGACACACATTGTTCATCTTCAGATTACACTTTTCGCCGTTTGGATTCCCGGCATCGTCCGCGCCGCAGTACTTGTTGTTGCGATTCGGATCGATGCAGTGTCCCTCGCGCATCAGCAGGCCGCCCGGACAGACGCATTCACCACTGTTGCATTTTTGGCTTTCGTCCATTCGGATTCAGACATATCCCGTTGGCACACTGCCCATCGCACGCCATGCCGCAAGCACCGCAATGTTGATCGCTGCTCAGCACATCGACGCAGACTTTGCCCCCCAGCTCCGAGTCGCATAACAGTTCACCCTGCCCGCAAAAGCTGCACAATACCTTGCTGTTGTCCACCGATTGCGCCGTCTGCAAAAACACACATCTGGGATAATCGTTGGGACAACGCTTCCACTTGGAGTACCACCCCAGCTGCGCGGCGCTGGGCGGACTGATCTCCGACAGGCCATTGCCAAGCGTCCCCAAAAACTCGATACCTTCGCCGCCGCATGGATCGCCATCCACTCGTTCAGGATCGCCTAGCCCACACCCCGCGAAAAAACATGCCATGATAAAAGACAGTCTAATAATACAATTTCTGTTCATTTTAATCCTCACTGTGAGTGTTCAATAATATCCTGAATCTCCAATATCCCAGGTTCCCTCTGAATAATTGCTCTGGCAGCCGGATGGTGTTGCGCAAAACCGCTCCCCTTACCCCATTGGGGAAAGTGGCCATGATTCAGACCTTCCGTTTAATTGCGATATCTTTTCATGCATCTGTGAAAACCTGTTACTCCAAAACCTCAAACACATATATATAATCTGCGGCAACAATGAGTTTGTTATCGTGGCACATGAGATCGTGCTCTGCCCCGCCGACGATAAGGCCATGGCCAATATCCAGTTTCCATGCAAGCTCACCGGTTTTGCGTTCGAGGGCCGTAAGAACAGATGATGTGGGAGTACCAAAAATGACGTAATCCTCTGTCACAAAAAGCGATCTAAAATCGTAATACCCCGTTTCGGCATAACGCCACAGCTCTTTGCCGGTCTGTGTATCGAGGGCAATGATAAGTGGAGAGGCACCAAGATCGCTCAGGTAGACAATCCCCTCATAAACGGCGAGTATTCTAAGCCATCGTCGGCCTTCACGATCAAAAGTCCATAAAACATCGCCGTTATCCATGTCGATACATGTAACACCGTAATAATCAAAAAGAATGCGTTGGTTCTGTGGATCGGCGAAAACAGGCCGATTTAAACGTTTAACCTGATGAAGACGATAGTTTTCATCCTGTCCCTGATCGTAGTCGCGCTTCCATTCGATTTCACCGGTTTGGGCATTCACGGATGCAAGAAACAAGTCACTCATTCCAACGATAATATGATTTTTCCAGACGAGGAACAAATGAAGAAGTTCATCCATCGGTTGAAATTCGGGCAATTTTTTAGTCCAAATCACCTCACCATTGAGCTTGCGTTTGTCCAGATAATAAAAGTTCCCTTTTTTATCCTCTAATTCATGTACTATATATAGGTATTTTGTATCGATCCCAACATCACTCCAACCTTTGAATTTTTCTTTCCAAATATATTGGTCGTTTCTATAATCATAAGCCCAATTATCATCTCCGATATGAGAATAAATATATTCATTAGTTGCAATTCCCCAATATCCTCTCAGTATGTTCGTTTCTTCCGACAAATCATCCAACGAAAACCAATTATTGTATTCCATGGACGACATAAAAACACGATTGTCGATAACTTTCGATCTATGCAGAGAGGCTTGATTGTACTTATGTTTCGATATAAATTTGACATTTGTCGGATTTTTGATACTGCAGGAATAATATTGATCAGAAATATATTCACCTTCCATACTCTCCTCGATAAAAGAAGTACGTGTGTCAACGCCATCGGTGTCAAAGTTATCAACAGTGTGTTCTCCATTTTGTTTTGTTTTTTCGTCTTGTAATTTTGTGAAAACATTAACTGTTGGCTTGCTTTTAGTAATGTCGTGCGAAGGTGATTCGACCACAATCTCTGCACTGTTTTGCACAGTCGGATAATGTATTTCCTGAGAACCATTGCTACACCCCATAATCATGCATAAAATGGTATAAAAATAGAGACAACGCAGGGTATTCATCACTAACGCACTCCAATATAACCCGATTTTTTATCACATGTTTCGTGATTGCCGAGCTGTAATTCTCTTGGCATCTGGAACTCTGGGTTTGGGATCCAAATCATTTTCCCGTCCGAACTAGGAACCTTAATTCTCTCCCGCTTGCCTTCATGTCCTCCACTATCATCTTGCACCCAACTGCAATTGTAACCTGCCATCGTGTTATCGTCGTGACCAAAGACTCCCACATCGTCCGATTTCAATGCTTTGGCAAGATTATCGTATAAAGCACCTGCAAAGTTTTCTTCTTTGGAGACATTGCATGCATGAAATACGACCTTGACATTTTTTGTGAAGACGTCTGTGGCAATCGCCTTGATATCATCCACGCTTCTACACTCAGATGGGCCTTTATGATTTGCTGATTTGTCGCACTCGCTCAATAATCCCTTAGAACTCATATCGCCATCAATTATCCCTTTGGGATAGCCGTGTGAAATGATGTAGACTTCCGCTATTTTGCCTTCCTGTCCCGCAATCGTTTTAAGTCCGTCAATGATATCTTTTCCCGTCTTGAATTTTGATGCCTGATTGACATTGACATTCCCGGATGCATCAACACCATAACATCTGTCTGGTCTGTTCCTGACGAAGCGTTCCGCCACACGTCTAAAAGCCTTGTTATCATTGCTGAAGTCGAACGCCTTGCTCATTTCAACATAAAAGACGACGCATCTTCCCGTTCCCAATGCGGGCTCCTCATCAAAAGAAGTATCCATAATTTCTGGCTCAACCTGGTTGCTATCCTGTTTTGTCTGACTGGATATGTCTGAATTTTCGTTCGACACATCCTGATTCAACCGTTCGATGTCCGTAGGATGAACATCCACTCTTTCTGATCCTCTGTACTGCAACATCCGCCTCAATCTCGGCCTCAGTCCTTGTCAGCGTGTATTGAGAAAATCTGTATGCTTCTGCCCCCCTCACAGATTTGGCAATATCAGGAGAGATAATGCCGGGACGCGTGTAATGATTTCTGCCCGAACTCTGTTTTGCTTCTGCCTCGTGTCTGCTGTTCCAATATCTGGCACGGCGGTTCACAGCGGTATTCTCAATCTGAGCATCGTCGGATGTTTTCGCTTTATTCTGCTGCAGGATATGAATGGAATCATGCAGCATCAGACGCGAATCGCTGGCATAAGATGGCTGCGCGATCCGTATCTCTCTGCCATCCACAGCTTGCGCACGAATTCCCTGTGATTCCAGATTCGGATCGACGGTAACAGCAATCTGCGGCAATTTCAGCCCGGTGGCAGCTTCGAGCTTCGTCTCTGTGCTTTCCTTCACCTTGCGGGTTAAATTCCCAAATACCAGGTCATCTGCTGGTCTGAGTAGTGGATTTGACACAGATTGGTTTGGCATGTAATCCGAAAAAGGCGCACCCCGTGTGCGGTATTCCACAAGACTTTCATTCTTCATCACTTTCCCATTGCCCGGATAATTCAAACATTTCATCGCATATCATCCAATCATACAGTTGCCGAACTCAACTATGAAATTGGATACCAAATGCGAGAAACGCATTCAAGCTGTATTTTGGCTTAAAACCTTAAGATTATGAATTTATTGATAAAATATTTTAGCTCTGTTATCCGGGTATGGACAGTTTGTTCGCGAATATTTGCAATTCTGAGCTTTAAGCATAGATCTGAACTCTTGGAGTAGTGAATGCATTTTCAAAACACAAAGTACAAAACCACATATATTCGTCCACATCTATTATTTTGTGTATTCATTTTATATATTTTTCGCCTTGCTATCGTCCTGTGGACGATACGCAAGGCACTGGCCGGGGCTATTGGCACTTGCCAATACGCCCCGGCTTCTTTTTATTTGAACATCCATCATATAACCGGATTCTGCCGCATCACTATTCACTATTCACTAACCATTACACAACAGTACAGACGTTCCATGGAACGCCTCTTGCATTTCCAGAAATCAATCCAATTCCAGTTCTCAGCTAATTCATTCGCTTCTATAAGCTATAAGCTTAAAAACGAATTATCTGTCCCACATCCAGCTGTATGCCGATCACATTATTGATGATTTTATCTTTTTTCCTGTCGGTATCAATCCATGGAATCCACACGAATTCAATTCCCACCAGCATATCATCAATATATACATCGAGTCTGGCTTTCAGTTTGAGCGATAAAAAACCACCTTCTTCGATAGTCCGCGTATAATCATTCTCTTCGACATAATAACCGGTAAGCCAGCTATGACCAATACTGTATGTCGTCCAGTTCTCATCGACGGACCACCCCGTATAACCGATACCAAAACCTATGGTCTGAGCGATGCCGTCAGTCAGCGGCAGATACATCATCAAAAGTCCGGCGATGCCCATCGTCCAGTAATCGAGACCTTTATGACCATTCAGTTCACAGTACGCAAAATCTCCATCCACTGAAAAACCAAAATGCCTGTATTTCCATCCGACATTGCCGCCGAATGACAGACTGTTGATATCATTGCTGCCTTTATAGAATTCCCCGAACCACCCAATGGTCGCTCCCCAGATCAGACCGTTTGGAATCCCATAATCATTATCCCAGTAGCTGGGTTTATATTCCTCATCCATCTCCGGATGATCATAAATTGAAGATGTATCTGCCTGAGCATCGGCAGGCAACGCATTGGCCGCAGCCCCGGAATCGTTCGGCAATACCGCAGCATCGGCTGCCCCTGTTCCTTCCGGAACAGCCTGTACTTCTGTCACAGGTTTGCAGTCCACGTAACTTCCGTTCTGGCGCAGGCAACTGACTCTGCCCTTCGACGTGACGATCTCATAACGCGCAGAATTCACCGGCACGCAGTCCGTCAGAGTGTTGTTCTCCATTATGCATGAATTCTGGCCGTTCGGCGTATCGATCACGATGCGGGTAGATTCAGCATACGCACTACCCATACACACAGTCATCCATGCCAAAAAACAAAGTACGTATGACAGATGCTTCACGCCGGGACATTTATATTTGCAATACATATTCGATTACTCTTGATTTCAGCAAAAGCGCCGACAGCCATTGACTGTCAGTGTACCATAGCAAAAAAACGAGCACCAATGCAGATGTGAACTACCCGCATTCAGCCGCAGCTGATTATAGTTTTATGTATCCCAAAATACAATGCCGCCAAAACGATCCTTTCGTTAACCCCCAGCCGGCCTATTGATTTCTCTCACGCAACATGCATGTTGCACAGGCTTTGATCGAAATGGAAATGAGCCCACTTCGTCCTTTGCATGCCATGACTCATAACAGGCGTCTGGCAGTATCAAAACATATTGCGGATTCCATAGGACTCAGCCCTTTGGCGGAGTCCGGGGCTGAGCCCTCCAATACCGGCATCACTCAAAATCCTGCGCTTCTGCAAAACGTTGGGGGAGCTAGCTCCCCCATATAAATAGGCACAGGAATAACTAAAATTTTGGCTATGTTAAACTACAGTGGATATGCAATGTTCCAAATTGCTCTGAACCTTGAGAATCATTCAATTCTCCAGGCTCTAAGCTCTAAGCTCCAAGCCCGGAATTGCAATTATTGGGGAACAAAATATCCACTCCCGTATAAATAGAACTAAAATTTATAGCCGACAGAAACATGCAGATCGTACCATATCATTAAATTATCATGTGCGGTATCATCCACACCCTTAAAAATGATCGGCAAATCAAAACCAAGTCCAATCAGCGTATGACTCGATACAAACCACTCCCACATGAACTGGGGTTTCAGCATGAAATATGCCCCCCCCCGCTTCAAGCCAAATTCATCGCTGTCATCATAATACTCATCATCTCCAGAATAGAGATTTCCCCAAATCGAAAAGACACCAAGCCCCAACCCCAAACCGACGCGATATGTTTTGCTGTTCACATGAGCAATCGGACCGACAGACCAGTTCAAAGAATCCGGATAACCAAACGAAATGCCGAAATCTGTAAGCAATCCGAAGCTCAATCCATCCAGGCTCTCAAGAAAATCATAGCCTGCCGCAATCCGAAGCTCAAATGCACCGGCAATGCTATAGCCAAGCCCCATATCAATCACAAAGCCGGAGGATTTCATTGATCCTTCAATCTCAGCCCGACGCATCATCGTCTGCTGAAATTGCTGTTCCCTTTCACGGGCAGCAGCATCCGACACCAAATTCTGCTGTTGCACAGGCATGGCATCTGTCGATACACAATAGATTTGACCGGTAGCTTGATCGACAATCTGCTGGGTACCTTCAGAACAAATTTCCGCTCCAAAGGCAAATGTTCCAAATCCAAAAAGCATCATCACAAAAGATGCAATAAATGTAAATTTTTTCATATCAAGCCCCCTTTATTAAATCGTGTACCCAATATGAAAATCCATATTGAACCAGGGTTGTACCCTGGAATCCCTGCTCTCAGATTCTTTCAGAATGATGAGAGGAACCGAGAGCCCAAAACCCCAGAATGCTTTTTCAGTCATAAACCAGTCAAATGCCATGGCCGGCTTGAGCTCAAAACGCACCCCAAACTCCTTTGATCTTAGGCTGTCCTCGGAGTCATCAAAATCATCATTCAATACTCCAAAGAAACCAAGTCCAAAGGCGAGTGAAAATTGAAAATGTCCGGTCGAGACATGGAACACGGGATCAATTGTGCAATCCATCGAAAAAACCGGGAAAGCCCCCGGATGAAGATCAACATCGAGATAAAGGCCAAATCCGGCAACCTCATCTTTTGAGCTGAAATGATAACCGGTCAGCAGCTTCAAATCGACAGCAGCAACGATGGAATAGCCAAGGCCTGCTTCGAAAACCCAGCCCCCTGCCATGATGCTCTCATGAATCTTTTGATTTAACACATCGTCGGTAACAAACGTGCTGTCATCATTCGGTTCTGCTGCGGCAGTTTCCGGCATGTTGACGGCATTCGGTTCTGCTGCGGCGGTTTCCGGCATGCTCTCTGTGACATAAGTCTGCTGCGATTCAGCCGGTTGCACATTATTCTGTTCCGCCGGCGCATCCATGGGTTCCTGTGCAGCGACAGGTTCCGGATTGGCTTGAACAGCCGCCTCGGGCGGATTAGCGGCATTTACTGACGCCTCGATGTTCTGATTCGAACCCGTTTCCGGTACACTTTCCCCGGTTGCTTCAGCTCCGGCCTGCTGCGCATTTTCCGAAGCAGACGGTTGAGCACTGTCTTCAGCATTCTTTACCGATGCATCGACGTCCGCCGGAAGACAAACACTTTCGTACGTCTTTGTGTTCACAAAGCTGACGTATCCCTCAGGACACTTGTCCTGCGCAAATACATTCTGCGAGGCCAGGCACAATAAAATGCCTGCCGCCAGAACAATACCAGTTCGAAGTCGCATGCGCTGATTCTCCTCAAAAATATCTATGCAGAGCGGTTTTATTTCAAAACACGCTGTAAAGAGTAGGGATACCCCATAATGCCAGGCGATTTATAATTATTGTTCAATCATGTCAACTCAATTGAACCTCCCTGCGACTCAATCGCAAAACTACTCATTACAATATGCTCAGCCACAATAAACAAAGCTGTTCAAATCATGAACAGCTCGTATGTTTCCTGATTCTGCACAAGCCATGCCAAAAAGTTTAACCCAAAGCAATCCATGCGCTGAGCTATGAGCTTTGAGAATGCATTCACTGCTCCAGGCTCTGCGTCTCCAAGCTCTGAATTGCAATTGTTCACGAACAAAAATGCCCACACTCGTATAACAGAGCTTAAAATAATGCCCCACCGTTTTCGTATCCACATATGAGAGACAGACATATATCACTTTAATGATTGGAGTACTGCCCTTCTGGTTAATCCTTACTCCAGTCAGGTGGACAAGTGCCCAACCAACATGACCAACCTGGTAAAAAAATACTCCAACTTGCCGACATCAGCATATCATTTGGCAGTCTTCACATTCCACACACATCCCGCACCTCAGTGCACCATCGATGAATGATATCATGCACGATGCAACATCATGTTTATATGTCTGATCACTTAACATCACGACTATTTATTTTCATAAATAGAATGAATTCACCGGAATCAATTATCAAATATGCCACAAAAACAGATTCAGCATGCCATATTAATATACTCTGTATATCGAGAATGTTGATAAGCTCAAAGCACTAAGCTCATCAACAGTACAGACGTTCCATTGAACGTCTCTTGCGTTTCCAGGAATCAGACCAATTCCAGTTCTCAATTCATTCCCTTCTATAAGCTATAAGCTATAAGCTATCCAAAAGCTCAAAGCTCTAAGCTCTAAGCTCAAAGCTTATCAACACTTTAGAACTTCTCTCTCCTCTAATTACCAATTGCCAATTGCCAATTGCCAATTGTTGTTCTAAATACCCCCTCGGTCAGTTTCGTTCCCGATTGAAGGAAATCACAATGCTATTCGATACCCATGCACATTTGGACGATCACGCATTTGACGATGATCGTGAAGAACTCCTCAAAAATCTGCCGACGCAGAATATTGCCCTCCTCATGAATCCGGGATGCAGCCTCGAAACATCGC
Organism: Pseudomonadota bacterium; assembly: GCA_017441205.1. GTDB lineage: Bacteria > Myxococcota_A > Bradymonadia > UBA4248 > UBA4248 > UBA4248. The sequence continues at coordinate 14,311 of JAFRYG010000115.1, read as the reverse complement.
GCGCAGCTTCGGCACTGTCCCGGCGATGCGATTATATTTATGCCGCCGTCGGCTCACATCCGGATTCGGCAGACGAAGTCAATGACGATGTCCTTGAGGAATACCGAAATCTTTGCAGAAATAATCCCAAAATCCGCGCCATCGGTGAAATCGGCCTCGACTACCACTACGAAGACATCCCCCGCGAAATTCAGCAGCGTGCTTTTCGCTCACAAATGGCACTCGCCCGGGAACTGGGACTCCCGGCTATCGTTCACGAACGCGAAGCCCACGCCGATGGCATGGCCATCGTTGAGGAATTCCCCGAAGTCAAAGGCGTATTTCATTGCTATTCCGGTTCTGAAGACATGGCCCAGTGGCTCGTCAAACGCGGATGGTACATCGGCTTTACCGGAGTCATTACGTTTAAAAACGCTCGAAAAGCCATCGAAGTTGCGCAATCCATACCGCATGACCGCATCGTGATCGAAACAGACTGCCCCTATATGGCTCCCACGCCGCATCGCGGCAAACGATGCGATCCCGGCATGCTCTTTCTTATGGCCGAAAAACTGGCCGAAATCCTCGATATGACTCCCGAAGACGTACAAAACCTCACGCTGGAAAATGGAAAACGCCTGTACGGTATTCACATTTAAGCAGTTGTTAATCAGTACGATTGCCAGGGCTAACACTGAAGACCGGGAGTGATGCGTTTCGGATCCGGGCAACCGGCTTCGAATGACATTACCAAATCACGGTGTTGTCGCCCAACCACCGAATTCCCCGCAACCCGCCTTGTTCGCAAGGATCCAGACACACGGGCGAGCCGTATCGCTGTGCGATAGGCTCGCTGCGAAAGCGTATTGGTATGATTTGGGCAGATAATCAGCCCAAATCATACCCATAGCTGAGCGCCCCAAACACACAAAGCCAATAGAAATCACCATCGTCCGTCGTTACATAAACCTGTCGAAATTCCGTCCGAAAGGTGGTAAAAGCTCCCCCCGTTTGGTCGGTTCGACCACGATTTGGACACGGAATGAGTTGTCATTTCAAGGAGTTACCTATGAATTTTCAGGATTTGGTGCTGACGCTCCAGAAGTATTGGGCGTCGCAGGGCTGCATTGTGCAGCAGCCATACGATATCGAAAAAGGCGCAGGAACCTTCAACCCCGCAACATTTTTCAGGGCACTGGGGCCGGAACCCTATTCGGTTGCATTCATTGAACCCTGTCGCAGGCCTGTCGATGCTCGCTACGGCGAAAATCCAAACCGCTGGGGTGCTTACTATCAGTTCCAGGTCATTCTCAAACCGAGTCCCAAAGACGTACTCGATCTCTATTTTGGATCCCTGCGGGCCATCGGCATTGACCCACTCGCCCATGATATCCGTCTGGTTGAAGACAACTGGGAAGCACCTTCGCAGGGCGCATGGGGATGCGGCTGGGAAGTCTGGGCAGACGGCATGGAAGTCACCCAGTTCACCTATTTCCAGCAGGTCGGCGGCCTGCCGTGCAATCCCGTGACGGCAGAAATCACCTACGGACTCGAGCGCATCTGCATGTACATGCAGAACGTCAACAGAATCCACGATTTGCAGTGGGTCAACGATATCAAGTATGAGGATGTCCACCTGCAGGCCGAAATTGAGCAGTCCAAATACTATCTCGACGAAGCCAGCGTCGAACTCCAGTACAAACTCTTCGAAATGTACGAAGCCGAAGCCAAGCGCCTCCTCGAGATGGGACTGGCATTCCCGGGCTACGATCACGTCCTGAAATGCTCGCACGCCTTCAATATCCTGCAGGCGCGCGGCGCCATTTCCGTCACCGACCGTCAGTCCTATATCAACCGCGTGCGCACGCTTTCGCGCATGGCCGCCGAATGCTATCTGAAACAGCGCGAGGAAATGGGATTCCCGCTTCTGAAAAAAGCCCACAATCCAAACGCATAAACAATAGATAATTGCCGGTGAATAACCGGCAATGCTCTCATAATTAGAGTTGTTAGTTGTTAGGAGTTAGTTGTTAGTTTTTTAGCAATGACGGGGATTTGCCCTAAATGTATTCACTATTCACTAACCACTAACGACTAATTAAGTACAGACGTGCAATTCGCACGTCTCTCCTTCATTCTCAAATTACTTGCTAATCCCCAACTCCCCACTTCCAACTATTAAAAGCTCAAAACTCAAAACTCAAAGCTCATCATGAGTTGGGAGTTGGGAGTTGGAAGTCACGCAATCACATAGGTTCTTGCCAAAATATCGGTAAATGCATTCACCTCTATAAGCTCTAAACTCAAATCTCAAAACTCAAATCTCTGTATAAATAGATGTGCCCCAATTATATCGAAGTGCGCGGTGCGCGCATGCATAATCTGAAGAATATCGACGTCGACGTACCTCTGGGTAAAATCGTCGGAATCGCCGGTGTTTCCGGTTCCGGCAAATCCTCGCTGGCTCTCGGCGTCCTTTATGCCGAGGGTTCGCGGCGATACCTGGAATCCTTGTCGACATACACCAGAAGACGCATGACGCAGGCATCCCGCGCACTCGTCGATGAAGTGAATTACGTGCCGGCGGCCCTGGCACTCCATCAGCGACCGGGAGTTCCCGGAATCCGCAGTACCTTCGGTACAATGACCGAACTCCTCAACAGCCTCCGGCTGATGTTTTCGAGACTCGCCTGCCACCGTTGTCCCAACGGACACTACCACGAGCCCACGATGGACGTCGCTGCAGACAAGGAGCTGATTTGCGCGGAATGCGGCACGCACTTTTATGGTCCGGGAGCCGAGGAACTGGCGTTCAACAGCACCGGCGCGTGCGCGCACTGCGAAGGTACCGGCGTCGTGCGTACCGTCGATGAATCCACGCTCGTCCCCGATGAATCGATCACCATCGACGACGGAGCCGTCCTTCCCTGGCAAACCCTGATGTGGTCGCTGATGAAAGATATCGCACGCGAATTGGGCGTCCGAACAGATGTACCATTCTGCAAACTCACAAAGAAAGAAAGGGAAATTGTATTTCACGGACCGGCTAAAAAAGTACATATTTTATATCATAATGAAAAAACGAATACTGCCGGCGAGATGGATTTTACCTATTATAATGCGGTTTATACGGTCGAGAATGCATTGGCCAGAGTCAAGGATGAAAAGGGAATGAAACGCGTGGAGAAATTCCTCAAACAGGATATTTGCCCGCACTGTCATGGAACCCGGCTTTCCGATGCTGCACGCGCCCCCAAACTATGCGGCATATCTCTGGATCAGGCATGCGAAAAGACGCTCGAAGACCTCATCCAATGGGTCATGGAAATGCCTGCATCCCTGCCGGAACACATGCGTCCGATGGCACGCAGCATTGCAGAATCCTTTCTGGATACGGCAAAGAGACTCGTAGATCTGGGGCTGTCCTATCTGACGCTGGATCGTGCCGCCTCTACCCTTTCGACCGGAGAACGTCAGCGTACTCAGCTGGCACGAGCCGTACGCAACCGCACCACCGGCGTCCTCTATGTACTCGATGAACCATCGATTGGACTGCATCCCTCCAATCTCGAAGGCCTGACCGGCGTGATGGATGATTTGGTCGCCGACGGTAATTCCGTCGTTCTGGTCGATCACGATACGCAGATTTTGTCCCATGCTGACTGGATAATTGAACTCGGTCCCGAAGCCGGAGCCGGCGGCGGCAGTATCATCGCCCAGGGCGATGTATCATCGGTGATGAACAATACCGATTCACGAATCGGTCCTTTCCTCAAAAACAAAAATACAGATCGGATTATCCCCGGAATCGAATCGAAAAATCTTTTTAAATTCGGAAAAATAGAACTATCCACTTCGCAGATCCACACCGTAAAACCGATCGATGTCTCCTTCCCCAAAGGCAGGATGACGGTCGTCACAGGCGTTTCGGGTTCCGGCAAAACGACACTGATTCTCGAAAGTCTGATCCCCGCACTCGAAGCCATGTTCGACGGCAGAAAGCTGCCGGCGCATGTAAAATACATAAAAGCCGATGGTATTCATCATATCAAACTGATAGATGCCACGCCCATCGGTATCAACGTGCGTTCGACCATTGCGACCTATGCCAATGTTCACGACGAACTGCGAAAAATATATGCAAAAACGCCGGATGCAAAAAAATATAAACTCAAGGCCGGCGATTTTTCATACAATACCGGCAGCCTGCGCTGCCCGACCTGTGACGGAACCGGAGTGATCAGTCTGGATGTACAGTTTTTGCCGGACGTCGATATTCCCTGCCCCGACTGCCGTGGTTCGCGTTACGCACGACAAGCCTGGTCCGTCAAACGCATGCGCGAAGATGGTACATCGTATTCTCTCCCGGAAATGATGGACATGAGCATCGACGAAGCTCTCCTCATCAGCGATGATCTGCCCCTCGTCAACCGACGCATGGAAGTTCTCCACGAACTCGGACTCGGTTATCTGACGCTGGGCGAAGAAACGCCAAGCCTCTCGGGCGGAGAGGCACAGCGGCTCAAGCTTGCAAGCGAAATGGGACGGGGCCAGAACGACACGATATTTGTATTTGATGAACCGACGATCGGCCTGCATCCGATCGATGTCCGTTCATTGCTCGTCGTGTTCAGACATCTCATCGACAAGGGCGCAACCGTCATCGTCATCGAACACGATCCCGACGTCATCCGCAATGCCCATTATATCGTCGATATGGGACCGGGCGGCGGCGAAATGGGAGGAACGATCGTAGCAACCGGTACCCCCGAAATGGTCAAAAACAATCCGGCGAGCATTACAGGTAAATATATATAAAAAAATACAGTTCTCCCCCGGGAAATACCGCATTCTAAAGCGCCAGACCTTAAAATTCGCCCTGAAGGGGCGATAGATTACAGCCCGGGGTGAGTCCGAAGGACGTAACCCCGGGAAAACAAGATTCCACCAATCATCAAAGTCCCCCTCTCCCACGGAGAGGGGGATTTAGGGGGTGAGGCGAAGAAAAGCCACCGATAACCCAATTATTTGTCTTTCTGCGCAGATTCCTGCAGCTTCTTTTGCTCCAGACATTCATTCAGGAATCTGCGCACATAGAGTTTGTAGGCATCAATATTTCTGGGATCTGTCATGCGCTTTTTATGACTCCTCAAAATGTTGATAAAATCTTTCACAACGATCGACAAAACAAGCGCATTCGCAAAATAATACGCAATCCCCCAGAAACTTGAGAACGACAGATTTGCCATATAGGGAATAAGGCCAAAACTCAATCCCAGCACTGCCAATGTAAGAATAAAACTGATCGATAATACCACATCAATATTGCCTAGCGACGGCTCATAAAGCACACACGGATAAACGACGGATTCGTCGTTCAGATACGCATCCAGCCGTTCATTCTCTTCAGGACTCAGCGCTTTGCTTTCTGGCTTCCAGAATAAATAGAAATTATTGACTTGCCTCGACAACCTGGCAAAGACATCATCATATTTAAACAAATCATGGAAATTTTTCAGATCAAGTATCGCTTTTCTGCACAGTTCATTTATTGTCTGTGCATTCTCAATATATTTCTCCCGATTGCCGGAATAGCTCCTTGCCGACGGCGTGATCTCTTCCGCAGTGCACAATGCCGCAAATCCAAATATAAATGGCAGACAGACTGGCATCCAGCTTGATAAAAAAGCAGAAAACTCCTGCCTCAACAATCCTACGCCAAAAAGTAAAAACGCAAGAAATACAAAAAATGTAATAAATAAAGGCACCCACCCTATCGACATATTGTAATTACTCAGCCGCGCATCAAAACTGTCATAGGCTGGTTTCAAAATCTTCTCAGCCTTGTATTTCATGGTCGAAAGCGCCTCAGACGGAGATTCCGTCTGTTCTGAAGCATTTTGGTCGTTTGAATTCTTTTGACCGGATACGTCTTCAGGAACGGTATCCCAAATGGCTTCTATTTTTTTGAGACGCGAATTTTCAGTCAGGACACCGGTAGTCTTTTTAAATGTTATGGAGTCCAGAACTGCCTGACCATCCTTGAGACGCATGGATGTGTCCCAACAGGTCATTTCTTTCAGAACCGAAACGAACCATGCCGGAATTTTTGGGGAAATGCAGCTCTCCAAATCGAATTCCGTGCCATTCATCTTGATATCACAGGGCGAAACACCGGATATAAGATGAATCATCGTCATGCCAAGCCCAAAGACATCCGCTGCCGGCGTCACCCTGCCGTAGAGCTGCTCCGGCGCAAGATAACCGGCAGTCCCCGCAAACGTCATGGCTGTCGAATTCTGGGCAATGCTGGCAACGACACCAAAATCGACGAGAAAAACATTCAGATCGTCATCCACGAGCAGATTCGCGGGCTTGATATCGCGATGAATGACCGGAGGTACGCACGCCGCAAGCTCCCTGAGTATCTGAGCTCCATGTATCAATATCGTCTCAATCTGCTCAAAAGAATACCTGTCACCATTTTTCATGCGCTTTTCCAGAGATGGCGCAGGAATATACTCTTCAATCAAATAAATATATCTGTCACTCTTAATGGTATCGATATATTCTGGGACACCTTTAAAATGCAGACTCTTTATTGTATTAATTTCCCGTTCAAAGAGTTCAATGGACTTCAGACTGTCCGCTTCACCGATATCGAATACTTTAATCGCAACATCATGATCTCCGGCATCCTTCGCCCTGAGCATCGTTCCCTGCGATCCCTTCGCTATCTTTTCTATATCATGATATACTTTGGCCAGTTCCGGATGCTTTAATGCCAAATTATCAACATCCTCACCGCTGGAACTCGTCATTCCACCTTCTGCTTTGTGAAAACTGCAATTCTCCGATTGTATATGTTCTGAAGCATAAGACTCGCCCGCAGCATCAGAATCTTCAACAGAATATGCTTTTAACTGTTCCATTCGCAATCCATCCCCTTACTTAACTCTCGGTGACTGAACGCCGTACAACGGTCGAATACCGTATTTCGCCACCGGCCGCGGATGATCGGGAAGTTTCTGATACTCCTCGATGATTCTGTCGGGATTGTCATCCTCGGTATCCTGAAGCTCCGGTTTGCCAACTTCAGGATCGTCGTCATCGCCTTTCCCGTTGAGCATTTCGGGCGGCCCGTAAATGAGCTGCGGCGATTGATCGATATCACTGGGAATCTCCCCTGCCTCCTGCTTTTCATCGATGGGCTCTGCAGGTTCACCCAGCATTTCGGGCGGTCCATAAATCGCAGAAATCGAATCATCATCCCGGAGAATCCTCGTATTCTCATCACCGGGTTTGCCTTTTTCGCCGGCCGACTGCTCCGCTCCATTCTCATTTTCGGATGCCGTCTTCACATCCGGACCATCCGTCTTTTTGGAACAGCCCCCCATGACACCTGCCACTAAAATACCAAGTACCAAAAGCAGACCATTTTTGATGATTTTCATAGCACTTCCCTCTTTTTTCTTCCGTTTGCGCCTGCTATTTCGCCCAAAGGCTCAATACGCACGGCGCATCGCCGCTATTCGCCCCCACAGGGGCGAATACGCGTCGATTCCCGATTATAATATCCATTCCCCCATTCCTCAATCACTAAACAACAATCAAAAGCCCCTCATAAATCACCACTCACATTTCAATCCAATACATTCACTGAGCCCAGTTTGCAGCGGCCTGTCACAAACGGACGCAACAGGCGCGGAAAATATTGCACATTCACATTGCAAGCTGAGAATGCCGCTCATTCGCTTGCAAAATGCGGCGTGCAGAACTGGCTCACCAAAATATAATATCCAAAATAGGAAGCTTCACGCCATAAACCAACGGCCAGATGCGTGACAGATTACACCATATCGGGTATTCTCAAATACAGTACAGACGTTCCGTAGAACGTCTCTCTCTTCCCTTTGTACAGATCGGGGGCTACAAATATAGAACCCCTTACGGGGTTCTCGTTTGAGCATTCCCAATAAACAACACCGCATCGTGGTGAATGTTGATGCGGGGTGAGCGTCAGCGAACCCAAATCCCTCTCCAGGCTGGAGAGGGTGCCGCGAAGCGGCGGGTGAGGTAATTCCTAATTCCTCATTCCACATTGCTAATTGAACAAGGGCGAGTTATGGTCAAAGGTGGGCGTTATCATTCAGGGAGGAACTGACCATGAAACATGAACTTGAACGCAAATCTGAAGAAACGATGCAGAATCTGTATGCAGGCATTCGTGACATTCTGCTGACTGCGCGGAACAAGGTCTACCGCGCCGCAAATTCGGAGATGGTGCAGGCATATTGGAACATCGGTCGGCTTATCGTCGAGCATGAGCAGAATGGAAACACGCGCGCCGAATATGGCAAAGAGGTCCTGAACACACTTGCCAAAAGGCTGACGGCAGAATTTGGCAAAGGGTTCACATCTACAAATCTCAAGTATATGCGCCAATTTTACCAGGCTTTCCCAATTGGTCACACACTGTGTGACCAATTGACTTGGTCGCATTATCGCTTGCTCATGCGAGTGGAAAATGCTGCTACTCGCAGATTCTACGAGGATGAATGTGCCAAATCAAATTGGAGCGTTCGCCAACTCGAACGCGCCAGATTAACAGCTTTTACTACGAACGATTACTGGCAAGCCGGAATAAAGACGACGTGCGATCAGAAATACAGACAAAGGAACCAGGCAATAAGCCCGAAGATTTCATCAAGGATCCCTACGTGCTCGAATTCATTGGGATTAAGCAAAATACAGACGTCTATGAAAGTGATCTTGAAAAGGCGTTGATTGGCGAATTAGAGCGTTTTCTTCTGGAACTCGGCCGCGGCTTTGCTTTTGTAGCCAGACAAAAACACATTGATTTGGATGGGGATCATTTTTATATCGATCTTGTCTTCTATAATTTTATATTAAAGTGCTTTGTACTTATCGACCTGAAGACAGAAAAACTGACACATCAGGATATTGGACAGATGGACACTTATGTTCGAATTTATGATCAATTGCAACGCAAAGAAGACGATAATCCAACGATAGGCATCATCCTGTGTTCAGAAAAAAATGAGGCGATTGTTAAGTATTCCATCCTGAATGACAGTAAACAGATATTTGCCTCCAGGTATCAGCTGACTTTGCCTACCGAAGAAGAACTGAAACAACATATAGAATTTGAAAGACGCAGGTTGGAAGAAAGAAAAGATATCCTATAATTATTATCGCTAAATAACGGTACCTGAACTAATTAGCAATTGCAATCAGAAATTAGCAATTATGGGCAGACAGAGTGTCATGGTTTTAGCCATGGATTATGGGCTGCAACAATTGCACATTGCACATTGCTAATCACCCCTCTCGCCCCTCGCCGAACAACGCCGCATTGTATCAAAAATCGAGCTGTTCATGCCGCTATGCAATAGACTAAAGAAGCCCGTAGGGCTTCAAGGTTTGTAGCCCCCGGTTGGCGCATCGCGCCTACCGGGGGATCGATGAATTCAACGACCACAGGAACCCCGTTAGGGGGTCTCGTTTGAGCATTCATGCAATAGATTAAAGAAGCCCGTAGGGCTTCAAGGTTAGTAGCCCCCGGTTGGCGCATCGCGCCTACCGGGGGATCGATGAATTCAACGACCACAGGAACCCCGTTAGGGGTTCCCGTTTGAGCATTCCCAATAAGCAACGCCGCATTGTTGCGAAGTAGTTTTTATGGGACACGAGTGAATTTAATATCTTTTATAACAATGGCAGCCGCCTTTATATCTTTTTTTGCCTTATTGTCGACTTCGGCCGTAATGGTCTGATCGGCAACAGGGGGATCGTGCAGAATCATCCTGGATTCGATGGTTTCATTGATGAGCGCTCCGGTATCTGTTTCAACCAAAATATATTGAGGATTCGTTTTCTTAATCTTGGCTGCTTCTTTTTTATTGACTTCCTCTTCCATTGAGCTGTCATAAGTCGAGTGAAAACCTAGGCGCGAACGAAATGAATCCGTTTCGGCAACCATAATATCATTTTCCTTGACGATGCGGATATCACCGAAATTATCGTTGTGATATGTTCCCAACAGATAGTCATTTCCCGGAGAAGCAGGCATTGTTCTTGCCATATCACGCATGCTTCCGCCATGCATCATCTCTTCAAATTCATCAACTTTTTCACTCAGATCTGTATATTCAGGGCCTGCCGCTGCAGCCAGAATGGCGGAATGAAAATATTCGAGCTCAGGGTCGCTTGAATTGGCGAGTATGACAATGCGCATTTTGATGTCAGGGATTTCACAGATGGATACAGTGTATCCAGATTGAATTTGTTCATTGCACATCAATTTTTCGCCGAGTTTATAGTTGCTGTAAAATACTTCCTGAAAATAATCGTTTGGTTTAAGGTTTGCGAGCGATGTTGTATGCGCAAGATATTTCATCATGCCGTTCAGATTTGTCCACAGTGAATCACGTTTTTCGATAAATTTAGGATCAATCTCCATTATTTCTTCGCTTGCCATATTTCCGTGCGGGTGTGCGTAATTGCCTTGCGGCAAAGCCACGGCATCCTGTACGTCTGCTTTTTTTAGATCATCTGCTGTTACTGCCCATTTGACGGGTTCGCTTGAGAATACAACCATGGGCTGAACGTTGAACAGGGTTTGGGGGGTAATCGCTTCTCCTTCGTCGTTCATCTTCGTCGTTCCAGAACAATGGGTATAGATGACATTTCCGTCTTTTAGAACGCCGACAGCTAATCCTGGAATAGAGAGGTCATTGCGTTTTGTATCTATTCGGCTGGATAAAGCGTCAGCTTTATCCTTATCGAGCAGTGCCTGTGGGGTGTCAGTCTTTGCGTCAGGCCTGGCTGCATTGTTCGGAGTATTTGCATTCGCTTGTTCTGCTGCATTTTCTGGTGCAGCCACCTCCGGGGGAATATCTTCGGTCGCTGTTTCTTTAGGGGCCTTTGGGCTGCATGCAGTCAGTCCCGTTAAAATCGCCAGACATCCGATTATCCATGTTCGTTTCATACGCTTATTCCTTCGATTTTCGGGACATTATTGACGGGTGAATCGCTCATCCGTGTTAGTTCCTTTGTGTAACCTGGCGATATTCTCATTCGAATCCCTACAGGATATTAAATTATACCCTAAAGAGGGTGACTGCGTAACACAAAACTGTATTAAACCATTTGGATATGGGGTTTAAAGAATTTGTCATTTCATAGCTTTGAGCTTTGAGTGACAAACATTGATATCCACAATCAGCATTTCTTTGACTTCATCGAACGGAATTGCCATATCCAGTTGAATTACGGAGATAATAAATACATATTCCCACGATAGATGATTCGGAAATGGAATGATCGCTGGAAACTGCCGTATTCATTACCATGGGGATATGCATCAGCAGACGCCCACGGTTATCCCCCATGGCCTGCATCCAGACGGGGGACACATGCTCCTCCTGTGCGAACGCCTCAAATCCAATAGTTCGCTCGTATCTCTGTCAATGCTTCCAAAAGAACGCTGTGGACTTTCAGACTGACAGGACTATTATCTGCCGCGGGGCGGTCAGAAAGAACCGCCCCGGATAGTGACTCAATAGGGCTCTGCTATGATTCTGAAAGTAGTAAGCTTGTTCATAAAAAATAGTGAAGACGTTAAGGATCCGGACGTCCGTTCGTCTTATGGACGTCTGGCCGGAATTGTCGGCATCGTATGCAATGTGCTTCTGTTTGTCGGAAAACTCATCGCCGGTCTGATCTCCGGAAGTATTGCAATCCTTGCCGATGCCATTAACTCGATTTCGGATGCAGCCAGCAATATCGTTGCTCTCGTAGGATTCAAACTCGCCGCAATGCCCCCGGATGCAAAACATCCATACGGTTATGCGCGCTATGAGTATCTGGCAGGCTTGATCGTATCGATAATCATCGTCGCTGTCGGATTGTCACTTGGCAAGGATTCGATCATGAAAGTCATCCAGCCCGAAATGACCTCCATGAGCACGCTCTCGGTCGTCATCCTCGTGGTTTCCATGCTGATAAAACTCTGGATGAGCCGATTCTATAAGGTAATTGGCAAAAAGATTGATTCCGATACCCTCGTGGCAACAGCCGCCGACAGCCGCAATGATATCCTGAGTACCGGAGCGGTGCTCATCAGTTTAGTTATTACGTATTTTACGGGCATTGCCATCATCGACGGCATTATGGGCATCCTGGTCGCCGCATTTATTATATACAGCGGCGTCGGCCTGATCCGCGAAACCCTGTCCCCGATTCTCGGCGAGAGTCCCGATCCGACGCTCGTAACACACGTCGAAGAAAAGGTAATGAGCTACGATCATGTACTGGGCATTCATGATCTCATGATTCACGATTATGGCCCCGGACATCAGTTTGCCAGCCTGCATATCGAAATGCCGGCAGAAATGGATCCGCTTCAGAGCCATGATATCATCGATTTGATCGAAAACGATTTTTATATAAACGATCACCTGCACGTTTCTATACACTACGATCCGATCGTCACATCCGATGCACATGTATCCGAAGTTAAAACACAGATTTCACAAAAGATCGAAAACTACGACAAAACGCTGCATTTTCACGATTTCCGGATGGTTCCCGGCGATTCGCATACCAATATATTATTCGATCTCGTGATACCTTCACGTTATAAAGGAGACAAAGAAAAACTCCTCAACGACGTAAACGATATCGTTCGTGGAATCGACCCCAAATTCGTACCCAAAATCAAAATGGAACACAGCTTTTCGGGTGAAGACACACACGAATAATCATAACTTTGCGATTTGCCGCGTATCCGCAGTGCGGACAGCGGCAAACGACCGCCAAATTGCGCCGGTTCGCACCGGCAGCGTGTTGTTCATACCTAAAACATGGTTGAACAAGTATTGGTTTCTTCATTTGGACTCAGTTTATTGAGCGATTCAACAACTTTGCACTCATCCTCTGTTTTGGGACATTTAAGATTCCCTGATCCCAACCCCTTGAGATGTTGTACTGGATAAGGGCAGCTTGATACACCAATGACTTTGTTATCATATACCCTGACATCGGGAATCGAAAAAATATAGCACATCGCATTGCGAACGATATTCTTTTCGACACATACATGATTATGGTTTCTGAACTGCGGTGTACTGTCAATTATTTCATTTTCAATAAAGAAATTGGGAATCGTCGAATCTGAATCTTTGCCATACGTTGTAAGAATAAATGTACCATTCGAAGACTTACATTTATCTTTAAATACATTCCGATAGAGCAATTGCGAAGTTTTTGCCCACGGAATATAGGGACCATCAGAGTGAACCCAGGCAGGATGTTTTTCATAATATCCCGCTTCCAGTTCGCCGCATGAAAAAGTATTATATTCCACCATCAGCTTCTGTGTGTCGGAATTGACGATATCACCGCCGCGATTGTCATGCAGTTCGTTATGGTCGATGATAATATCTTCATTCGGTTTGCCCTGGCCTTCCAAATCGATGCCAAACTGCGGATCAGTCCCCTGTGTATGATGAATTTCATTGCCGGATATTCGAATGTGATGACCGCCTGCGATGGAAATGCCTTGTCTTCGGTTGTGATGAATATTCGAATTGGCAATGATGATATGGGAGGTAAACTTTTCTCCTGTATTGTCGTAAATGAGAACACCATCCCCGTAATTTTTGGATATATCCATGCGATTGGCATAAATGTGATGAGAATTATAGATACCTAACCCATAGTTATCCTCATCATTGCTGCCGTATAATCCAGAACCCGTGTGTTCGTCACGTTCACCAATGAGAACACCGCCCTCAATGTAGATATCGTGACTATGACCAAAATTGATAATATTGCTGTCGAATTTGTTATGCGGAACTTTGCGGAGAATGACTTTGTCACTCATGATCAGTGCCATTTCGTTCTGCAGTGATATACCTTTGGTACTGATGGCGTATTCGCCATCCGGAATGACGACGCGTTTATAGTCATTCTCGACTGCCCACTTGATGGCTTTGTTCAGTCCATCCGTCGTTGCTTCGGCTTTAGCTGCATCGTAGGTATTGGCAATATTCCATTCAGAAAGATCAATCGTGTATTCTTTCGTATATTTTGGCAGATTGGGCAGTTCAATTTTGGGATGTCCGTACACCTCCCAGCCACAGTGTTCCCCCAGATCTTCTAATTCCGGAAGCGCTTCTGCCGTCATTGTCAAAACCATTCCCTCTGGTATGTCTGAGGGATCGTTGTTGCCGGTATTGTCGTTGTTGCCGGTATTGTCGTTGTTGCCGGTATTGTCGTTGTTGCCGGTATTGTCGTTGTTGCCGGT
>JAFRYG010000114.1 GCA_017441205.1 Pseudomonadota bacterium | reverse complement strand
TTCACGCTTTGCAGCGCGGTTGCTTGTTTTTTGTACGCTCACGCGGCAGGGGGTGTTCGATTGTGAACACCCCCTACAACCCCCGCACGCCTTTTCTGCTATCGCAGTTGCGGGGTGAATATCCATCCCTGGACATGCCACCCTCGCATCTCGCCGCCGTCCATGGCGGCGTAGGGATTGAGATGAATGCAGAACACATGCATACCGATGATATTATGATAAATACTCGAATTCATCATTACGTGATAAGTTATAATAAAATCCATTGAGTTGTGCAATTTCGGCGGTGGCTTTGCGCGCATGTTCATCCTGATGGAGATCGGCCTTGAGTTGATTGAAAGTCATGGTGCGGTGTGCCATGAATTCGGGGATGATATGGGGTTCGAGTTTGTTGAGGAGTTCCTGTTCCCATGTGCGATCCTGGAGTTTGGCTGCGAGTTTTGCCAGAGCCAGTCCGAGATCGAGGAAAGCACCTTCGTGATGATGGGATTCGTAGCGATCGAGGTCGCTTTTGAGTTGTTCGATGGCAGCCTTTTCGGCTTCGTCGGGTGTTTCGTCGCCATTGGCCATTGAGAGCTCGATTTGAGCCCGAAGCATGAGTGCTGCCGAAAGTCGGGCGGAGACGTCATCGACGTGAATGACGAAGGATTCGCAGGCATCTTTGCCGTCGATGGCGGCCTGTGAATAGTTTTGCTGTGCGAAATGGATTTGTCCGCGCAGGATGAGCGCGCGCGTTGCGAAGGGAATGAGCTGCGTGAAAGCAGCTGTTTGTGCGATGTGGAGCAGGCTTTCGAATGTGGGTTCGTAATGTCCGCGTTCGATTTCGAGGCTTGCCTGTGTGAGGGCTGCGGCGAGCAGGATTTGGACATCCGTATTATCCGCCTGATTGCTGATTTCGGAGAACGTACGGCTGGCTTCATCGGGATCCATAAAGGGTTTGCCGGTTTCGACGGCCCACTGGAATCTGGTCAGCGCGATGGCCTGCATCACGGGGAGCTGCGAAGTGCGCGATTGAAGTTCGTCGAGTTTTGCGATGGCTTTTTTGTATTCGCCGCGATTCCAGATTGCCTGTGCATATTCGAGTTCGACCATGATCAGCTGTTCCGGTCTGGCTTTTTTTGATTCGACGGCTTTTTGGACGTCTTTAATGACTTTTTTGAGGCGCGAGCATGCGGCATCGGCATCTCCGGAACGCATGTCGAAACGGCTCAGGATCAGGGACTGCATCCAGAGTTCTTCGGAATCGTGCGTATTTGCATTTTGTGCGGCTTCGAGGGCGTCGCATGCCTGCCGGCCGTCGCCGACCGTGTCGTAGAGTTCGCAGAGCTGTCGCTGTCCGACGGCTCTGAGTTCGCGGATATCGTCGGGAATGAACGTCGCGTGTTCGATGGCATTCATGGCTCTGGAGAGGTAGTCGATGGCTTCCGTGTAGTGGCAGAGCTTGAGTTCGAGAGCGCTCATGTGCATGAGGATTTCGAGGGCTTCGCGTCCGAGATCGTGTTCGATGGCCTGATGAAGTGCATTTTCGAGGTGTTCGCAGGCGATGGTCCAGGAACCGCTGTCGATGTAAAGCTGTGCTTTGATGCGGTATGCCTGGACGGCGCGGGGGGCATCGCCGAGGCGAATGGCTTCCTGAGCATAATGTTCTGCGGCCTGTTCGATGATATTGCGTTCGGCTTTGAGGCCCTGATGAGCGCGAATCTGCCAGACGAGTGACGTCAGATATATTGCGGCATTTGCAGTATCATCGTGCAGCATCTGTTCGAGTTTTTGGCTGCCCGAAAGCGCCTGTTCAAATGCATTATTTTTGAGATCATTCTGAATTTGTTCTGCAAGTTCCCGGATATTGCCGGATGGGGATTCGGATTTTTGGGAACGTGAATTTTTGAGGGAACGGATGGACTTTTTAGGCATGATCGATTCCTTGGGATTCTGCGGAACAAGACAGTAAAAAAGCCGTATGGCGCAGCCATAGGCTTTTTTCGGTGCCGTATGGCATTGCCATAGGCACCGTACCAGAAAAATAAATATATATTATTGTTGCACGCGCCGGTGAATGCCGATCCACTGAGGTTCGGGAGTCAGCCGATTTACTGATTTATATATTGTTATATCAACGGCGAGTATATTGGAGTCCATTTGAAGGACGGATTCGGCCATCGTTTGAGCGAGTTTTTCTATTAATTTATATTTTTGAGTTGTACCGATTTTGATGATGCGTTCGACGATAGTTTCGTAATTGACGGTATCATCGAGCCGATCGGAGCTGAAACCGGGCAGATTGGGATCGATATCTATCACGGCATCGGCGCGGAAAGTCGTTCCGACGATTTGTTCCTCGGGATAGACGCCGTGAAAACCATAGAATTTGAGATCTTTGATGAGAATCTGAGTATTGGAATTGATCATAATCATGCGGGGAGGCTTTCGATTTCGCGCAGGAGCGGTTCGAAGTGGGTCAGTTCGTATGCGATGGTGAAAGCCATTCTAGCGACCTGCGGGTAGGGGCGTTTCATCTGTTTGCCGATGTACATGGCGAGTTCGTAGACCTGCGGTGCGGGGCCGACGGGAATATTGGCTTCGCCGAGTCTTGCTTTGACGGTATCGACTTTGGGTTTGGAGAGGTCGACGCCGCGGTGTTTGGCCAGGGAATTGAGCTGAGCGCGTGCGATGCCGGAGTCTTCGTAGTCGATGCTGAGGTAGATGAGTGCGGCAGCCAGGTCGTATTTTTCGTCGATCATGGCGAGTCCTGCGTGTTCGCGGTAGAATCTGGCGAGCTGTGAGCGAGTGTAGAGGTATGGGTAGACGTTTTTGAGGATGTCGCGCACGGTATCGAGATCGTTTTGAATTTTGGCGATCTGAGCGAGTTCGAAGTGAATGGCGGGGCTGACGGGACTGAGTTTTTGTGCATTGAGGTATGCTTCGCGAGCTTCGTCGTATCTTTTGAGTTCGAAGAGCGCGCTTCCCATCTGCATGTAAACGACCTGTGGGAGCGTGGAGATGCGTTCGATTTCCTTGATATCCGGGTTATTGGAACGGAAGATCATTTCTTCGAAGGGGTGGAAGAAGGAGCAGTGGCGTTTTTCTTCATCTTCGGGTGGCCTGACGTCGCCGATGATTTCCTCGAAATCCTTGAGTGCTTCTTCGAATTTCTTTTCTTTCATGCATTGCTGTGCATGCTGAGTGAGATCCATGAAGTGACCGAAGGTTTCTTCGAATTTCTTGGCTTCCCTGACGATGTCTTCATCGGGGAAATGTTCGGCGGCATAACGCCCGATAGCCGTGATGATGGCGAGGCTTTCGTCAGATCTTTCGAGGCTTCGGCAGTAATCGCGGAGGATTTGGACATCGTGTTTGCTGTCGCCGTTGAATTGTTCTTCGAGTGAATGAATGATTTGTTCGATATTGTGTTCCATGGAATGATTGCCGAAAAGGGTTATAAGAAGCGCGAATCTATTTGATTTCGCTGCCGTTGACCGTGAAAGGAATGGTCTGGAGGCGCCATTGTTCGGGGGGATTTGCGAAGCGATACTGCCCGCCCATCATGAACTGTTTAATCGTGTTTTCGATCATGCGATCGAATGCGGCTTCGCCGCTTTTGCTCATGAAATCCCATCCCCAGACGACGCCGTTGTCACCGATTTTAATCCAGACCTTGGCCGAGAGTTTTTGCAGTCTGGCCTTGGGAATGCTGGCGGGAGCATTCATGGTGTTGTCGAGTTTTGCCTTGACTTTTTGCAGGTAGGGATCGCCCTTTCCCGTAGCGGATTTGGAGAGTCTTGAGCCATCGAGGGAACCGCCGGGATCGATGTCGCTGATGGGGCGTGCTTCGTCGAAGTTATTGGCCGCATTGAGCAGATCATCGAGAGAGGGGGATTTTTTCGTCGGCTTGTCGTTTTTCTTCTGCGGGTTATTTTTGTTTGTTGTGACCGTATTTTCCTGTGCCGGATCGGGGGTATTGATGATTCGGGGGAGTGCGGTTTTACGCGTTTCTGCGCCGAGTCTCGGAGCTTCGACGATGCTGATGTCCTGGAGGATAGGGATTCGTTCCTCGTTTGAGCATGAGCAGCTTTCGCGCTGAGCGAGGATGACGGGATTTGGTGTATCTTCGAGGATGAGGAGTGCGCCTTCGAGGATCAGGGGACTGAGCCGGACGTCGCGGACCTGTGAACCGCATACGATTTCTTCGGCTTTTTGCCAGTCGGGAGCGGAGACTTCGACCTGAAAGAGCCGTCCGTTATCGATGTACCGGCAGAAGATCGTCGTTTCTTCGACGGGTTCTGTGTTTACGGATTCCGAAGAACCGGAGCTCAGTGCGAAGAGCAAAAAGATGCCGGTGTGGATGATGGCGGTTACGACGAAACTGATGATCTTATCCGCAGTTCTGGGCTGTTTTTTTTCATGATCGTTCATGGTTTTGCCTCGAGAACAGCTTTGAAATGCGGGTCAGTGACGATATCGACGCTCTGCAGCCCGAGTCCGCGGAAAGACTGGAGAACGCCTGAAACAAAGCCGTATGGCGCGTCGGCGTCGGCTTCGAGGTAGAGTCCTTCCTTGAGCATGCGCTGATTCTGCCCGAGCGTCTGGACGATGATATCGAAGCAGGGCTGCCAGTGTGCGGGATCGCGGGTTTGCGAGCAGTCTGCGATGGGATCCTGTCCTCCGACGCTCGAAAGGCCGCGAACGACGAAGACGCGGAGGTTTTTGTCGATGACGACGACGAGTTTTGTGGTGTCGGGATCGGCGAGATAGTCGTTATCGGGCGTAATGGGCAGATTGAGGGAGACGAGCGATTCGGTTTTTTCCTGGATGCTTTCCTGTTTTTTCTGCTCAAGGCGCTGTTGTTCGGCGGCTGCCGTCGTTACCATAAATATGATGAGCAATACGAGCAGCACATCGACGAGCGGTGTAACATTGATGTCGCTGAGTTTTCCTGCAACCATAGGATTCAGACGCGTTAGAGATAGGGGAGTGGACTAAAGAAGCCTGTGTTTTTGCGCAGGATACGGATTATTTGAAGAAATGCCGTTTGACGATGTTGAGGAAATCGTTGGAAAAGCTCTCCATGTCGGCGTGAAGGACTTTAATTTTCTGATTAAAGTAGTTGTATGCCATGACGCTTGGGATGGCGGCGACCAGACCGATAGCGGTAGCGATGAGTGCTTCGGCGATGGGGCCTGCGACAGTCTGGATACCCATATCTGATGCGGTAGCGGAGAGATTGACGAAGGCGTGCATGATGCCCCAGACGGTACCGAACAATCCGATGAACGGCGCCGTTGAACCCGTGGTTGCGAGGAAAGAAAGATTCTTTTCGAGTTCAGTGGTCTGAGCGAGCGAAGCTCTTCGGAGCGCACGTTCGACGTTTTCGATGCCGGAGAGTTCCATGGATTCGGCTTCCTTGTCCTTTTCCTTTTCGCCTTTTTTGAGCTTTGTCAGTTCGACGTAACCGGCTCTGAACATCTGTGCGATGGGGCTGTTTTTGAGGGAATCGGCTTCCTTATAGGTATTGTCGAGCCGTTTGGAACGCCAGAAAACATCCTGGAATTTGTCGGACTGCCGTCGAGCCTTGGACAGATAAATGGCTTTCATGGCGATGAAATACCAGCTAATCAGACTCATGGCGACGAGGATGACCAGAACAGCCATAACTGCGCCGGTGGAATCTTTGACGAGTGTCAGGACATCGAGCTGTTCTGCGGCGAGTGCAACATTATAGATATGCTCCATTGAGCTTTCTCCTTCATTGATTTCGATCGGTTCTGACAGAATGTGCATTCTGCCAGAAAATACAAAACCTCCGTTTACAGGATTTCAGGAGCTGCGAAAAGTGAAAACATAGCTTGCACACATATCCATTCATGGGCAAAATAATGTCTGCTTTTGTTTCCGGGCAATTTTTCGGAATCAATTCTATCATGCAACACAGCCCGGGGCCGTTGTCCGGCCTGTTATGGGGTTGTTAATGGAGTCGCGATCACTATGACTACGGACAAAACTTCTTTTCAGATTGATATTCGTTATCACGAGGATTCAGCCGGTACTGCGGAGATTCAGGCATTGGCCGACGAACTGCAGAAGCGTGGACATCGTGTTTCGGTCAAACGCACGCTTTCGAAGAACAGCATAGTCCGCGATATTACGCGCCAGGCCAGGGATATTAAGGGACTGGCTGAAAATATGATCGATGCGGCAGGGAACAGCATGCAGAAGCTGCGCGATATGGTGGAACCTTTTGTGAAGCCTGCGGATCGCGAAAAGCATCCCGAAAAGCCGGAACAGCCCGCGAAAGAAGGGTTTGATGATATTGGTCCGGCAGCCTCGGCAGCTCCGGCTGCAGCCGGGGCCGCAGAAGATGAAAACCGTGCCGTGGTCGTGACATCGCCGGATTCTCTGGATGATATGGAACCCGGTGTCATGCGCATTGGTTTTATGCCCCGGACGGCACTGGACAGCACCTGGCAGCCCTCGATGCTCGATGCGATGGTCATTCCGCACGCATCATTCCGTCCCTACCTTGAATACATTCACTGGAATGCAGGGCAGATTTTTGAAGGCGGCTACCTTGCACTGAGCAAAGACTGTCCCTCCATGACGCACGAGGATGCGCTCAAGCGCTTTAATCTGTCGTCAGAAAATGGCCCCGTCGTTCTGATCATGGCTTCGGAATTTGATGATCTGCAGACCCTGATGATTCAGCTTTCGCTCATCAAGCTCCCCATGCAGATTTTCTTCTATCACGCTGGTGATGCCTATAAGGCGGATCAGCTCCGGATGCTCGCCCAGAAATATTCAATCAATGCAAGGATGTTCGGCCGCGTCGAATCATTGCCCGATTATCTCGCGATGGCGGATGTTGCCGTCGTTCATGCAAAGGATCGCAACGGCGAACTGCTTCAGAATGCCGGTGTCCCGACGATCTACGTCATCGGCAGCGAAACGCCTGCGCGCCTGAATTTCCTGCTCCACGAGCATGCGGCAATTGCCGTGCCTCAGTTGATCAAGGTTTCTGCTGCACTTGCGCAGATCGTTCCCGATCCCTCCGTTCGCCAGACCTATCGGCAGCCCGCCGAAGAGATCGCGAAACTCGCCAGTATTGAGCGCTGTGCCGATGCGATCGAAGCGGCTCTGGCCAAAAAGAAAGAGATCGTTCCGGATGCTTCCAAACGTGCGGTTTCGGCCGATGGATTCGAAACCATAGGCAATATGCCGATGCCGATGGCCAATCAGAATATTCTG
Organism: Pseudomonadota bacterium; assembly: GCA_017441205.1. Classification (GTDB taxonomy): domain Bacteria; phylum Myxococcota_A; class Bradymonadia; order UBA4248; family UBA4248; genus UBA4248. Next base: position 11,736 of record JAFRYG010000114.1, on the reverse strand, counting down.
ATGCCTCAGGCTGCGCCCCAGATGCCTTTTGAGACCGTGGCTCCGGCCGCACCCGTGATGCCGGCCCAGCCCGTACCGGGAATGATCGTGCCGCCAGCGACGATCCCCATGGTTGCGCCCGTGCCTGCGCCTGCGCCTGCCGTGCCATTTTTGACACCCGGCATCGGTGCTCGTTCAAAGGCTGAGATTAAGGATGAATATACGAATCTGGTCATGGCCGAAAAGAGCCTCGACAAATCGCTCGATGCGGCGAGTGCCGAGGTTCAGAAATGGGAGCTGAGGCTCGATCTTGCCAGACAGAACAACCGCGAGGATTTGATTGCGTCTGCGATGGCAAGCCTGCAGAACGCCAAGACTCAGGAGATGTCGCTGCTTCAGCAGAAGGATCAGATTCAGCAGCAAAAGGCCATTCTGAAGCAGAGTGCGCGCCTGGTGAGCAATCAGGGGGCGGTTCCCGATAAGTTCGCGATTCAGGCAGGTGTCGAGGATGAGCTGTTCGGGCCTTCGAAGGAAGAGATTGCGACAGAGAAGGAATTCGAGAATCTGCAGAAGAACATGGCTCTTCAGCAGCTGAAGAATAATATGGGACGCCGTTAAAGCGGGTCCATCATGATGCGCGACAGAACGAGCGCGCTGTTTGTTACTGCGGGGCGCGGACTATTGGCGGAGCCAATACGTCCTGCGCCCTCCGCTATGCCGCCCGGCGGCATACGCGTCGGTTTTATTTGGGGTTATGTACTACCTGGTCGCTGGTAGGCTTTGAGCTTTGAGCTTTGAGCTTGGAGTATGGCAATCACAACACAAAGCTCTAAGCTATAAGCTAACCTCATACCCACACTTGGAGAACATAGCCTTTATTATTAATGGAGATTGCATGAAGCGAAGCGTCGTTGTTTCCGTGATTGCTGCACTTTCGATATGCGGATGTGCGGGCAGTTCGAATACCCCAAAAACTGCGGCTGATGAACAGCCGGTTCAGGAAGTCACTCAGAATACTCAGAATATGTTAGATCCAGGAAATCCATTTGCAGAAAAGAGTACGCTGCCATACGGCATCATCGATTTCAGCAAACTCAAGTCGGAGCATTTCAAGCCGGCGCTCGAAGCCGGAATGGCGCAGCAGCTTGCCGAAATCGATGCGATAGCGAATCAGACCGAGGAACCGACATTCGAGAATACCTTCGTCGCACTCGAAAAGAGCGGTGATTTGCTGATGCGCACAGAAACCGTGTTTTTCGGATTTACGAATTCGCGCACGGACGATGTGATCAAGGCTGTCGAAAACGAGATGGCTCCGAAACTTGCGGCGCATCAGGATGCAATCATGCTCAACGACAAGCTGTTTAAGCGCGTCGAGAAGCTGTATCAGGAGCGCGCATCATTGAATCTCGATCCGGAATCGCTGCGCCTGCTGGAAGTGTATTATCAGGAATTCGTGCGAGCGGGCGCGAAGCTGACGCCGGAACAGAAGGCCGAAGTTTCGAAGATGAATGCCGAGATTGCGACGCTCGAAACGGAGTTTGGCCAGAATATTCTGAATGAGATGAACGATTCGGCCGTCGTCGTCGAGAGCGTCGAAGAGCTCGACGGTCTGTCGGAAGCGCAGATCAAAATTGCGGCCGAAGCCGCAAAAGGGCGCGGTATGGAAGGCAAATATCTGATTACGCTTCAAAATACGTCGATCCAGCCGATACTGAAGTCCCTGAAGAACCGCGATTTGCGCAAGAAAGTTCACGAGGCATCGCTGGCGCGCGGCAGCCGCGGCGGTGCCGGCGACAACCGCGCCAAGGCCCTGCGGCTCGCAACCCTTCGCGCAAAACGAGCGGAGATGCTCGGATATCCGAATTTTGCCGCCTACGCAGTCGAAGACCAGATGGCGAAGACCGTCGATAACGTCAATAAGATGCTCTATGATCTCGTTCCGCCTGCCAAAGCCAGCATGGAGCGCGAGGCTGCCGAACTCCAGAAGCTCATCGATGAGCAAAAAGGCGGTTTTAAGCTCGAAGCATACGACTGGCTGTTCTATTCAGAGCAGCTTCGCAAGAAGAAATACGAGCTGGATGATGAAGCGCTGAAGCCGTATTTTGAACTCGACAACGTGATCCAAAAGGGTGTGTTCTATGCTGCCGAAAAGCTCTACGGCATTCGTTTTGTCGAGCGCAATGATATTCCCAAATACGATCCCGACATTCGCATTTTTGAGGTGTTCGATGCCGACGACAAGCCGATAGCATTGTTTGTCGGTGACTATTATGCGCGCGATTCCAAGCGCGGCGGCGCGTGGATGAGCGATTACGTCTATCAGTCGCGCCTGAAGAACGAACGTCCCGTCGTCGAGAATCAGATCAATATTACGAAGCCGCCGGCGGGCGAAAAGACATTGCTGACGTTCGACGAAGTGACGACGCTGTTCCATGAATTCGGGCACGCGCTGCATGGGATGTTCTCGAACGTCCAGTATCCGCGCTTCAGCGGCACGAATGTGCCGCGCGACTTCGTGGAATTTCCTTCGCAGTTCAACGAAAGCTGGGCCGTCTGGCCGGAAATTCTCGAGAATTATGCCGTCCACTATCAGACGGGTGAGAAGATCCCCCAGGAACTGCTGAACAAAGTCATCGAGTCCGGGAAGTTCAACCAGGGATATATGACGACAGAGTATTTGTCTGCGTCGATTCTCGATCAGCACTGGCATCAGATGAGTTCGGCGGAGCTTTCATCGCTTTCGGTCGATAATTTTGAAGCAATCGAAAAAGGTCTTCTGGACAAGGCCGGGCTTGCCATCGATCTCGTTCCGCCGCGCTATCGCACGACGTATTTTAATCATATATTTGCGAATGGATATTCGGCCGGATATTACGCGTATATCTGGTCTGAAGTTCTGGATGCCGACGCGGCGCAGTGGTTTAAGGAACATGGGCTGAGCCGCGAGAACGGCGACAATCTGCGCAGAAATGTGCTTCAGAATGGTTTTTCGATCGAACCGATGACGCAGTACCGCAATTTTGCGGGTCGCGATCCTTCGACGGATCCGCTTTTGATCCGCCGCGGATTGAAGTGATTTTTTGTGAGTGGGGGAGCCAGCTCCCCCACGCCCCCTGAAAAGCTGCGCTTTTCTTGTGGGATGTTTGTGTCTTTATTCTGTTTGTGCCTTTATTCTGTTTGTGCCTTTATTCTATGGGGGGAGAGTGCTGCCTGATTAAATGTGTTTTGTGTATATTATTGATTATATTGTATAATTTTGTGTTCTTGGCGGCGTTGTGCATATTTGAGTGCAATGACTGACAATGATTGGTGTTTGTGTATGTTGTTGATTATATTAATAAACTAAAAATAATTAATAAAATTCATTTGGGTGTTGTTGACAGGGAGTGGAATGTCGGCTAAATAAGATCAATCTCAATGGTGAGATTAAAGTATGGAGATTAAAATGAAATTTAAATGTATTTGTTATGTGTTTAACTGTATTTTGTTGTTAAGTTTATCATCTCAGGCGTATGCCTCAACAGAATAATTTTTCTCCGAAGGATAATGAATTATGAAATATATAAGTATTCTTTTTGTCCTTTTGTTGGTTGTTATGTCTGGTTGTGATTCTGATTCGATAAATCGCGGATTAGAAGGGGGAGACCGTAATGCGATTTTGTCATACTACGGAAAGTTGAGCATTTCGAAATGTTACGATGCTTCGCGCTTTTATTTTTCGGACAATGCCCTGTGTTCATCAGATATGATTTCTGAGAAGAATAACTATTATAATCTTACAATGTCTCGATTAATAGTAGGAAAATATGATATTGTCTCACCCGGAAAAGCTATTGATGATAGTCATCCAGAATTATTAAATGCGAGCATGGTCTATATGGTCAATGGGACGAAAAAGTATCAGGCTCAATCCGGAACGGTGGAAATACTGCATGTTTCCGATACAGACAATAAAGTTCAAATGCGTATTGATGTCGTTTTGTCACCTGTTGGCAAAGCATCATCCGATATCGTCGAAATATGTATGGAAACCGGATGTCTGTGTTATCGGACAGATGATAAGCAGCAGCTCAATCCTATAGATTGTCCGAAACAAGTTGGTGACAGAGAGATTCATTATCGTATGGAGCTTACAGCGCAGTATTGTTCTGCGTTGGATGAAGCTCTTGGTGTCGATATACAGCATTGTCCATTTTAGGGTTGGTTTTTAGTTGGGGTTTATTTAAAAGGTAATTTAGGAATGTCAGAGCAAAGATGTCTTTGTTCTGACATTCCGTAGGACTTCGGATTGGAGGGTTTATGCGTATTTGGACTGTCATTTCTTTAATCGCTACTTCATGCTTTTTGTTTGGATGCAACAGCAGCGAAGATGATTCACATCTAACCCCGAACAGCAACTCGCTTCAGGGGCAGCAAAACACAACGACAGCAAACCCGGCTGAACAGACTGCGGGCAAACAAGACAATTCGTCTGCGCAGCAAGCTGCAGACAAACAGGGATCCGGCCAGCAAGGTGCTGCAGATAAGCAGGACAAACAAGATAATCAGGAACCTTCGGGACCAACTGAAAAAGCAGATAATAATGCCAATCATCAGACGGATGATACCGGCAAATCTGATAAAACCGATAAGACTGACAAAGAATCACCGGATGTTCCTGAAGATAAGCTTCCGGATGATAATAAATTGGATAAACCATCCGATAATCATCCGTCTGACAATAATCCATCTCATAATATAGATGGCAAGCCGGCAGATAATGTCAGTTTATTATTTGCGTCGGATCTTGCTGTTTATTATATGGCATTGGAAAAAGAGAATAATGATCATACTGTTTCTGATAAATCATGGACTAAAACAATTCAATCTGCGGCTGAAGCCAATGTATTTGTTCAAACCTACAAACTCAATGATACGGTTAAAGATAAACTGACCGCAATTGATTATAAAGATAATATCGTTGATGCAATATATATTGGACATCGTCCTGTCTATAGCTACAAATTCAATGCGGTTTGTGACGATAAGGCAATTGAGCTTGAGGTCATCAGCTGTGCTTCCGGTATGGATGACGCAGAATCCTATTTGCTTGTTTTCATGCAGGTTCCTGCTCAGTTTAAGGATAACGAAATTATTATAAAGGATAAGGAAGTTTCATTGGAGGAATATGATAGTTATTCTTTGCTGACAGAATTGTAATCTGACCTCACCTCTCTCCCCCAGCCGCTTCGCGGCTTTCCCCCTCTCCCCTCTCCCGATGGGCGAGGGGAAAGGGGGAGATGTGGGGGAATCGCTCGAACCCCCGGTAGCTAACGCAACCGGGGGCTACTCATCTTGAAGCCCTGACGGGCTTCTTTTTGATTTGGTTGATTGGTGATCACTTGCCCCCCCCCGGTAGCTAACGCAACCGGGGGCTACTCATCCTGAAGCCCTGACGGGCTTCTTTTTGATTGGTTGCTTGGTGATCACTTGCCCTCCGGCAGCTAACGCAACCGGGGGCTACTTATATTGAAGCCCTGACGGGCTTCTTTTTGATTTGGTTGATTGGTGATCACTTGCCCCCCGGCAGCTAACGCAACCGGGGGCTACTTATATTGAAGCCCTGACGGGCTTCTTTTTGATTTGGTTGATTGGTGATCACTTGCCCCCCGGTAGCTAACGCAACCGGGGGCTACTTATATTGAAGCCCTGACGGGCTTCTTTTTGATTGGTTCATTATGTAGTGTGTCTTCAAGGGCGAGGGGGAATCACTTAATTTAACTATTATTACCTTATTTACAGTCCGTATTCGTAGCATTGCAGGTACTTTCACATATTTTAGCATTATAGGGGGCGAAGACCATTTTATTCTCGATCTGAATACATTTATTAGTCACGTACCAATATTTGCCTTTTTCTCTCGTTTCTTCACAGATAGACTTGGTTTTTCCTTCACTGGTGCAGGGCTCAAAGCAAAACTTGTTTACAAGATCTTCAGAGCAAATGGCGACACGATTATCAACAGCGCACACTTCATCGAGTGTATATTTACCATCCTTTTCTTTGCCGCAATATTTATATGAATCGAAGAGGATGCTGAGATCCATTGTGCCGTCATCCTCTCCCCCAGGGGTACTTCCAATTTTGGGTGGGTACTGTTTTGTTCCGCCACAAGAAGCTACGAGACCTTCATTTTTACAGTCTGAGCAATTCTTCTTCTTTAGTGTGGATACATCAGAATCACACATGAGTACGACGTCTTCTCCGTTAAGGTTTCCGCACAGAGACCAGACATCATCTGCAATACCCACTAATACACCTTTGCTGTTTGTGGCGCATCTTCTTATGGCTATATACGGATACTCCCCATCGGTAACGCCTATATCTTTCGGATTTTCACATTTTGCATTTACGATTTGATTGTCCTTCTGACAATCCTCCTTCACAGTTTCATGGACAAAGACACAGGCCGATTTTCCATCTTTCAGGAGTTGGCATTCAAGCCCCTTATGAGAGCAGTCCGTTTTAAATTCCTTGTTCGAGATCCAGCGATGCAAGACCTGACCGACGCAATATGAGTTTGGGTCTTTTGCATCTGATTTTTCAATGCATTTATTTGCTTCACATCCGTATTCGCACTTTTCCTGATTCTCCCAGAAGCCATTTTTACATACAAGTATATAGTCACCCAAACATTTTACTTCATCGTCTTCACATTCTTTTGCTGGAGGATTAGCTGGAGGATTAGAGGGTGGTGTTTCGACTGGAGTTTCTGATACAGGGTTGCACATTTTCAAGAATGAGTCGCAGCCATTTGTACACTTTTCAACATCCACCCACTCTCTGTTAACGCATTTCTGCAGCACATCTCCATCACACTGGCGTTCATCATTCTTACATTCGATATTCAGATCCGGCGTCATGCATTTTCCTGCGATACATCCATCCGGACATGGTTTGGAATTTTTTTCCCAAACATCATTCACACAAATCATAACATAATCGCCATCGCACTTCTGTTGATCACCGAAACAGAACTCATAAAGAACGGTATCGTCTTCGTTTGTGTCGGTTATGCCACATGCGCTCAAAGTGCATACCAAAATGAGCATTATACCCATTTTAAAAGATTTAAGCATAGCTGTACTCCTTCATAAAGATTGTTCATTCATCATCGTCCACTGACAATCATTCTAAGGACACCGGATAATAGGTATAAAATATTAAAAATGCAATTAATCCATGCCTGGATAATGGTTCTGCAAACATGTTTTGTTGTGTTTGCAGCGGGCGAGCACATAGGGCAACCCGACAAATGGATTGCCAGGCAACATACAGGAGTTTGGCATAAGGTCTGAATAAACCATTAACCGGGGGGCGTTGCGGGGGCGTACTTTGCTGGAATTCCCCCGCAGAGGGGGTAGGCGCGTATTTGCTTGCAAATAGCGCCGCAGGGGGCGTTGCCCCCAAATGACAAAAAGTAATAAACCGAAGTTCCTTAAATTCAGTGTGAATGCGATGTTTTCGTGGGATTCCTGAAGAGCAGCACTTTTCTTGTATAAGAACGAAAAAAGCCACGCATTTGAGCGTGGCTATTTTGGGAGGATGCCTGGCATCATGCGCGTTTGAGGTATCGACCGTCGCGCGTATCGATGACGAGGAGGGTATCCTGTTCGATGAAGAGGGGGACCTGGACTTCGAGACCGGTTTCGAGTTTTGCGCGTTTGGTGGCGGCTGTAACGGTATCGCCCTTGATGGCGGGTTCACATTCGACGACGCGCAGCGTGACGGAGTTTGGAATCTGGATGCCGATGGGATTGCCGTCGTGCAGCTGGACCTGGACGTTGTCATTTTCGCGGATGAACTGCAGTTCGTATTCGATCATTTCGGCGGGAATCGTGAACTGTTCGTAGGTGTCCGTGTTCATGAAGATGTAGTTCTCTTTATTTTCATTATAGAGATACTGGCAGGGAACGACTTCGAAGTTGGGGACGTCCACGCGATCTTCAGCCTTGTAAGTTTTTTGGAGGATTTGCTTTGTGCGGATGTTCTTTGCTTTGAATTTGACGAGCGTAGCACCGCCGCGTGCGGAGGGGGTCTGTACAGTGGTTTCGAGGACAGTGAACGGATCGCCGTCCATCAGAAGAAGGAAACCTTTTTTGAGATCGATTGCTGTTGGCATGAATACTCCTGTTGTGGGTAGTTCGGATGGCTGTGAGACAGCCGGAATGATAAGGAATCAATTGGTTTGCTGAATAAGCTGAGCCCGTTCCTGAGCGACTTTTTCGGACCATGTATATCTGAGTGCTTCGTCATACCAAGAGATTGCAGTTTCATAGTCTCCCGCATCCTTCGCCATGACGGCCTGAATGTATGCCTGTGCTGCTCTGGGATGTACCGTTGGCTCGTAGCCCCACGTATACGCGGGGCTGCATGAGGAACACAGCACAAGAAAAATGAACACAAATAGAATGGGCATGGATATTAGGTTTATTCTTTGACGCCCGGAGCGTCTGGCGGAGGTTCGTGCGTTTCGTGCGCATTATCGGGATTATCGCCGTGCGCCGGTCTGTCCGTTCGCCGCTGGAGTCTGTCTTCCCAAGGCGGAGGTCCATCTCCCCATGGAGGGGTAGGCATTTCGCCCGTCTCACGAGGATTGGGCATGTTACCATTTTCCCATGGCGGAGGTCCGTCTCCCCATGGAGGATTAGGCATTTTGCCATTTTCCCATGGCGGAGGACCGTCTCCCCATGGCGGAGGACCGTCTCCCCAAGGTGGAGTGGGTCTTTCGCCGTCTTTCCACTGGAACGTGCCATCGCGTCTGTGCTCGCGCATTTGCTCGTGCATTTCTTTCATGCGATTCTGGCGATTTGTTCGCCGTTCGAGTTTTGGTGCATCGACGCGGAATTCGCGTTCCACAGTAGCATTTTCCTTCACGACGATATTTTCAAAGCGCGCTTCGGTAGATTCGCCGTCCGGTTTTATGACGATTGCCGCGGATCCTTCAGGGAATTTATCAATCACGAAATTGCCGTCGGAATCTGTTTTGACACTTCTGGAGTCGGTTTCGAGGGTAACGGTTGCCTGAACATTCAAGGCATCTTCAGTTGAAACGACATGTCCCTTGAGTACGCCGCCTTCCGTCAGCTGCATCGTGAGGGGACGAACATCGCCGTTGTAGATGGAGAATTCAGGCGATGCGATTTCTTTTTGTGAATTGTCTTTTCGGATTTCGACCCAATAATGGCCTTCGACCAGGTCGGGGATATCGAATTCTGAGGAAGTGATTGCGGCCCAGGCTTTGTAACTCGTGTCTTCGGTTTTGAAAGGCCTGTAGGAGTAGCGGAATTCGCCGGTTGTGAGCGGTGTTCCGTCACTTTCGAAGACTTTCATATGGATGATGCCGAATGGTTTGAGCCGGATTTTTGCTTCTTCACCTGCGGAGACACGCAGCGTATGCGAAGCCTTTCTGTCGTTTGAATATGCTTCGATAAGGAACGGTCCGCCCTTGAGTGAGTCGAGCGAGTAGACACCGTTGGAGAGAATTTGATCGTAAACGATTTTGTTGGTCAGGACATCCTTGATAGTGACTTCTGTTGTAAGCGGTTCCCGGTTGGTCAGGTTCTGAACGTCGAGCACCAGTCCCCATGCGCGTTTGAGGGAGAGACTGATTTCCCTGTTTGTATTGCCTTTGAGCTGCATTGTCTGGTTGACATCGTGGTATCCGGTTGCGGAGATTTCCATGCGAACGCGCATCATATCGAGCGCCGGGAGTCTGTAATCTCCGTTGCTGTCAGTCTGAGTCTGCTCAAGGATGTTGCTTTCTCCGTCCTTAATGACGATGGCTGCCCCGCTGATTCCTTTCTGAGTTGCGTCATCGGTGATTTTACCGAACAGGGAGACGCCGTCGCGCATGGGGATGTCGCCGAGATCGACATCCTGTCCGGCTTTAATAATGATGTCGCGCAGCGCGACATTTGCGAATCCTTCGGAGGTGACCGAAACGGACATGACGCCTGCGTATGCATCCGTAACGGAGAATGTACCGTCTTTTTCTGTGTCGAGTGTGGCGAAGGTGTATGGGGATGCGCCGGAGGCATCGCGCGTATATTCGATATTGACATGGGCCTGAATACCGACGTTTCCGGCAACGATACGTCCCTGCAGGGAGGATGCCGGCCAGAGGCGGAGTTTGGCATTGACGTACTGCGTGCTGTCTTTTATTCGGATGGTTCTGCCGGTATCGTCCTTACCGCGCGAAATATAATGATCCATTGAGGGTTGAATGATGTATTCACCATCCTCGAGGATGAGCGCAAAACGTCCTTTTTCGTTGCTTGTGGTCTGTGCAACTATTTTATTGTTGTGGGTGGACAGTACAGCTATCTGGACATTGCTCAGCGGGGCACCATCGACACCGTTGACGACGATGCCCGAGAAACCACCGGATTCGTCTGGCAGGACTTCGGTTTCGGGAGGTGAGAGGACAAAGTACGCACCTGCTCCCAGACCGCCAAGGACGAGAATTGGAATGCCAATTTTGAGTAGGGTCGATGGTTTCATATTGCCTGCGATGGGGAATTAATCATTGCCGTAAAGGGCTGAAATAAAGATATTCCAGAGTCTTTCGGGAGCAATGATGGTTTCGAGATCGGACTGCGTATAGTCGATGTAACCTTCGTCGGATGCTGTAAATATTCTTGGTTTTTTGGGCAGGTGATCGAGGTAGGCGCGTTCCTGATCATTGAGCATGCCATGACAAACGATGAAGTGCTGTGAAGTCGGTTCGAGGCTTGCGAGCGCATTGATGTCGTGACAGAGCGTGAGTGTGGAGCGAGCGATAATGGGGCGTGTCTGTGTCGACCAGAGGGTATATTCGTGGATGCTCGAAATCAGATGATCGGTTGCCCATGGGTTGGCTGGTGCAATACAGGCCATCGACATGGAGTCGGATGCTGTGATGTTGAGCAATGCATTGGCGCATGACATGAGGGCCTGTGCACCGAGAAACGTGATGTGCAGCGGCTGTGCGGATGATTTGGGTGGATCCTTGAGGCTGGATTCATCATCGTCGATGAAAAATGGGGGCATGACCAGTTCATTGAGCTGATTTTCTGCGGGGGTGAGCAAATCCGAGAGGAGATTGAGCTCGTCTGGACCGAGAATTGCGGCACAGCCACAGCCATAGAGGCGCAGCAGATTGAGAGCATCGACTGCGTGACAGGCATACAGAATATTGTATGTCGGATGAATAATGGCTGATTTGGTCAAAATGCCACTGGCGGTTTCGTCCATGATCAGGGGGGTTAGAATGAGGAAAGCCCCCGGGGAAGTGGAAATGTGATCAAAAAGTCTTGCAGCCTTGTGATAGACAGGGGTTGAAGGCTGACCAATGACGGACCGCAGAAGTTCGCTTTCGGCACTATTGCGGCATGCGATAATGATTTGATGGTGAGGCATTACATGATCTCCTAACTGCCTGGAAGGTAGGCTCCGGGATCTTATATCACGAATGATGTGCACATATCCAGCATCAAGCCGCGTATGTGCCGTGGATCGGCTCTGGCCGATTCCGGCGCATAGCGGCTTGGGCGAGCTGTATGCCGGACATTCAATTAAATGGCCGGCATAGGCTCGCCTCAGGAGTTGGAAGTTGGGAGTTATTGGGAATTCGTAATGCTTAATGCATAATGCTCAATGGATAGGGGTTAGAGACGTTCCGTGGAACGTCTGTACTCGTAATTCGTAATGGTTAGAGACGTGTCGCGCCACGTC
>JAFRYG010000113.1 GCA_017441205.1 Pseudomonadota bacterium | reverse complement strand
GCGACCACACGGGGTCGCCCTTACATGTGTTGTGTGCCTGTTCGGGCGACCACATGGGGTCGCCCTTACATGTGTTGTGTGCCTGTTCGTGCGACCACACGGGGTCGCCCTTACATGTGTTGTGAGTCTATTCGTGCGACCACACGGGGTCGCCCTTACATGTCCTGTTGAGTTGTATATAATTCCAGTTATTATTATATTGTTTGTATATTATTCGATTTGATTCAGATTATATCTCTCATGTTATTGTTGGATGAATGTAGGTGTTTGTGGTTGATGTAAAAATATGGGAAAGATAGTTATTTCTTATGAATTTTGGATTTGACAGTGAACGATAAATGGATTACGCGAATTGATGTTTTTATGATGAATTAAATTCGTTCATCGGTTCTGTTTCCGGACAATGGCATGTTGTCCTTTTTTTAGGAGAGTTTATGGATAAGTACAGAAAGTTGTTTGTTTTGGCGAGTATGGTTTCGGTGCTCGGTGTTTATGGGTGCGATTCGGACGATTTGTCGGAATGCGATGAGACCTATACTCCGACTTGCTTTAATGAGTCGACTCAGCTTCGCTGCGGTGCCAATGGCATGATCTATCATAAACAGTGTGCTTTGGGCTGCGTGATGGATCCTGCCCGGGGCAGTGTTTGCAAGGGTGAAGATTTCTGCAGTCCCAAATGTGAACCGGGTTATTACTGTGACTATGATACCTGCAGACCGACGACCGGTTCGCAGTGTGAACCGGCTTGTGCATCCAATGAAATCTGCCTGAACAACAAATGCCGCATTCCCGGAACATGCGATACGAAAGCGGACTGCAACAGCGAGCAGGACTGCATCGGTGGTTATTGCGTGAACCCCGAAGTCAGCTGTACGGTGACGGGATGTGCTGCGGATCAGACATGCAATGCAACGACCGGCAAATGCGAGCCCAAAACAACGGAACCCGAATGCAGTGCCGAAAAGGCTTGCACGACCGAAGGCATGGTTTGTGATCTCGAGCAGGGCAAATGCGTTCCTGCCACGGATGACTGCACGGTCGATGGCTGCCCGAATGGCTATACCTGCAACAATGAGACGAAGAAGTGCGATGCGGACGTCGTAGAACCCGAATGCAGTGCCGAGAAGGACTGTACTGCCGAGGGATTTAAGTGTGATTTTGAGCAGGGCAAATGTGTTCCTGCTACGGAGGACTGCACAGTCGATGGCTGCCCGAATGGCTATACCTGCAACAATGAGACGAAGAAGTGCGATGAGGACGTCGTTGAACCTGAATGCAGTGCCGAAAAGGACTGTACTGCCGAGGGATTTGAGTGTGATCTTGAGCAGGGCAAATGCGTTCCTGCTACGGATGACTGCACGGTCGATGGCTGCCCGACGGGCTATACCTGCAATGAAGAGACGAAGAAGTGCGAAGAGGATGTCGTTGAACCCGAATGCAGTGCCGAAAAGGCTTGCACGGCCGAAGGCATGACTTGTGATCTCGAGCAGGGCAAATGCGTTCCTGAGAAGAAGGATGATGCTCCGGAAGTCGTTTCGTGCGGAACGCCGCTGACTGTTTCGGGGAGTGACGAATGCGAGAAGACCGGATCGGGCAATAAGATCATTCTGCGCGGCGATGTACTTGCCCTCGACAAAACCTACAAAGGCGGCAGCGTCGTCATTGAGGATGGCAAGATTACGTATGTTGGCTGCGAACCTGAAGGTCTGGATTCCGCAACCGTGATTACCTGCCCGAATTCGGTCATCAGCCCGGCAACCATCAATGGACATGAGCATCTGACGTATTCGAATGCAGCACCAAGGGATTGGGGTGAGGAACGCTTCGATCACCGTCACGAGTGGCGTGTTGGTAAAAATGGCCATAAAAAAGTACCAGGCGGCGGTACTGATGACAATATGGTCGTCGAAGTTCGTGCTGCCATGGCCGGAACTGCTTCGATCTTTGGCTCCATCGCTGGTAAAGAAAAGAATTTTGCCGGTCTCGTCCGCAACATCGATTACGACAAGGTTGACGGTGTGTCATCGAAGTATCAGACATTCCCGCTTGGTGACAGCGATGGTACAATGTTGGCCAGTGGATGCGGCTATTCCTATCACAATTCGGTAAAGAAGTTTGATGACAGTTGTCCTTACGGCCCGCACATCGCCGAAGGTATCGATCAGGAAGCATTGAACGAACTTCGCTGCCTGAGCGGCGAAGGTACCGGATCTTACGATATCTTCAAGCCCAATACTGCCGTTATCCATGGTATTGCTGCAACGCCGGATATGGTCGCCAAGATGGCCGAAAATGGCATGAAACTCATCTGGTCGCCGCGTACTAACATTTCACTGTACGGTGATACGGCTCAGGTTACGATGTACGACAAAATGGGCGTCCTCATCGGTCTGGGAACTGACTGGATTTATTCCGGTTCAGCCAATATGCAGCGCGAATTCGCCTGCATCGATTATTTGAACAAAAATCATTATGGCAGCTATTTCACTGATTTCGATTTGTGGAAGATGCCGACCTACAACAATGCCATTGCCTTTGGCGTCGAAAAATCACTGGGTCAGATTAAAGCCGGATTGTATGCCGATATTACGATGTATCGTACCACCGATACCCGCAAAGCGCATCGTGCCGTCATTGAAGCCGACAACGGCGACATCCTTTTGGTTATGATCAACGGCAACATGGTTTATGGCAATGCCAATCTGATGGATAATGGTGATGCCATTACCGTTTGCGAGGAGGCCAAGAAGTTTGACCTGACGGCCAATGGTCCTGTCGCGAGTGGTCTTACGTTTGCGAGCATTCAGAGTAAAGCCAAATATCCGCTCTTCTTCTGTGAAGAAAACCTGCCGAAGGACGAGCCTACCTGTATTCCCAGCCGTACGCGCAAGCAGGATACGGATGATCAGCAAACGACGAATTATTCCGGCATGATTTCGGAAGGCAACGATTCCGATGGTGATGGTATTGCGGATTCTGAGGACAATTGCCCGACAATTTTCAATCCCGTTCGTTCGCAGTACACTGACCGTAAGCAGACAGATTACGATGAAGATGGATTGGGTGATGCATGCGATCCCTTCCCGGCATGCAAGGCCAACGATGATACATGTTCGACGGTCAATCCGTACGACAAGGACGGCGATGGCATCAACAATTCCGAGGACAACTGCCCCGATGTTGCGAATGCAGATCAGAAAGACACCGATAATGACGGCATTGGCGATGATTGTGATGCATGTCCGGATGACGGCAACAATGAGGATGGCAAAGGCTGCTCACTCCAGGTGACGACGATTAAAACCATTCGCGACAATCACATCGCCGGAACTCTGAAGGAAGAAT
This sequence comes from Pseudomonadota bacterium, assembly GCA_017441205.1. GTDB lineage: Bacteria > Myxococcota_A > Bradymonadia > UBA4248 > UBA4248 > UBA4248. Next base: position 10,143 of record JAFRYG010000113.1, on the reverse strand, counting down.
CCGTTAAGACACAGGGCGTGGTGACAGCGATTGTAAATCATTATACTGCTGAGAAGCTCAACGGATTCATCATTCAGGACGAGACACAGCCTGCTGGTGTGTACGTTTACAGCGCAGCCGAAGCAGCCAATGTCAAGGTCGGCGATCTCGTTACTGTATTTGGTGACGTTAAGCTTTACAACGGGTTGGTCGAAATTGAGCCTTCCAGCGTCAAAGTGGTCAGTAACGGCCATACGATTGCCCCAACTCAGATTACTGCAGAACAGGCAACATCCGGCGTGGATGCAGAAAAGGGAACATCGCTGAATCCCTATGATTCCGTCCTGGTTTATGTTCCTGGGCTTACCATTCAGAGCTACGATACGACGATAACCAATGGCAATGCCTATCTGTGCACAGATGCCTCCGGCAAGGAAGCTTATATCGATGACTTCGTCATGGGTACCAAGCCGTTTGAGGATTACATCAAGGACAATGGTGAAGCTGGTACGACTTACGATGTAACCGGTATTTTGATCTACGATTTCAAACGTTCCAAGATCGCTCCACGCAGCACGGATGACATCATTGCCGGCTTCGGTGTCAAGAGTCTGGTTGCTTCTACGGAATCCGCCGATTGGGGTTCAGATGTCGAAGTGACGCTGACCCTGTCCAAGGCTGCTGATGCCAAGACGACAGTTGCGATTGCATGTGGTAATGCGACGTGTCCTTCGAGTGTCGATGTCGCTGCAGGCGAAACAACAGCGAAGTTCACTGTGACGATGGCCGCCAGCGGCGATACGACCGTGACCGCGACTTACGACGGCAAATCCCGCGAAGTTACGATTAAAGGCGTCGATCCAGGCATGGCACTCGCCGTGGAGTCGGTCGATCCTGAAACACTTTCGATTAGCCCGGGCAAATCCAAGAGTGTTACGGTGACGCTCAACAAGGCTGCCAGCGAAGCTACGACTGTAACGCTTTCGTCCGACAATGCGGCGATTACGGTTCCCGCCAGCGTGGAAGTTGCCGCAGGCGCTTCGACAGCTGAATTTGCCGTCGCCGTTGCTGATAGTGCAACAATCGGTGCGACTGGTAATGTTTCGGTCGTCATTGGTGAAGGAACCGCGAAGACCGTTGCTGTCACTGTCGTCAAGGATAGCTGGGATTTCGTCGAGGATTTTGAAGGTATACCTGATGATAAAATTAAGACAGGGTATAATCTTGATCCAATTACCCTTACTCACGACGATTTTATAGTAACTCTCAAAGGTAGAACAAGTCTGGATAACTCGGGGACAAGTTATGCGATAAATAATAAGGGGGTCATTCTGACAAGACAGATAAGCTATGAAAATGTGATTACTGCCTCTGGATTCAGTGGTGGTGTTGGTAAAGTCGGTTTTCAATGGCGTACATGGGGGGCAAGCGGTGACGATGGAACACTTGAAATTATTGTTGGTGATAAAAAAGAAACAATGACATATTCCAAGGATGACAAAACTCCTCAGGATGCTGAATTCACGTTTAATTCAGCTACTGCTACGACAATTGTGATTCATCCAACATACCAAGAAGATAAGGGTTCTGATGGAAAACTGACCAATAAGAGTCGTATCATCATCGACAACGTTCGTTGGACAACCGCCAACTAATTGGACGGTTTAGATCGTTCTGAAGCATCGAAGCCCGGATCCCCGTGATTCGGGCTTTTTTATGGGCGCGCCTATGCGCACGGCGCATACGGCTGCGCCGCACGCCTGGTGGCGGATGTCAGAGACGTGCTGACCGCGCGTCTCTGACACGCGCCACTGCGGCTTGCTTCCCGTGCTATTTGCTGTTGGCAAATACGCACGGGATTTTGTCTGCTCAGCTTCGTGCGACATATTTCTGCTGATTTCTCCCCCCCGGGCTGTGACATTATCAGGCAATGAGCGATTGATATTTGTGCCGATACGGCTGTACCGTCCTAATCAGGGAATGAGCGATTGATATTTGTGCCGATACGGCTATCGCCATCCCAATCAGGAAACGAGCGATTGATATTTGTACCGATACGGCTATCGCTATCCCAATCAGGAAACGAGCGATTGATATTTGTACCGATACGGCTATCGCTATCCCAATCAGGAAACGAGCGATTGATATTTGTGCCGATATGGCTGTCGCCATCCTTTGGGTATTCTCCCTGTCTCCCACCCGCCAACCTGCGCCCTACCTCAAATTCGCATGGTTCTGGCACACTGCTCCCTTTCCGACGATAACTTCGTAAAAAAAAGCATCCCGATGTGCCTGGCATGCACAGCACTTCAGCATCATGTTCCGCGTCCGGAAAATACAATGCTGCAAACCGCCCCTCGGTCGTCCGTACATTATGTCGCGGGATTATTGTTGTCAGATGAATCCGGATGGATACATAGGTACCTCTCTGAATGGGAAGGAGCATTCCTTCATCTTAATGATGCCATTGAGGATGCAATTGTTTCAGTTTGATGTACGATTTTTTTAGGGCAATGTTGAATGAGCGTGGATACGCAATATTCCAGGGGATGTTTTCATTGATGAAGCCTTGAGCATTAATAATGCATTCATTCCTTTGGGATACAAGCGTTAAGAGTCAAACCAGAATTCAAACATTGGTGAACACCGCATCGATACGCGTATGACAGAGACTTAATTTATGAGCTCCAGTATGGACAAAAGTGATGTGGGATAATACGCAGCGCGCCAATTTGCTTGATTAAAATTGGTATAAAGAATAGTTTGAACAGCTATTTTGTTTTCTGAAGTGTCGTATTGTCAGGTTTGTTTTGCATTTTTTTGCTGACCAAATATTTTGATGATATGGCGGTATGGTTTCATTTCCTGGCTTTTGTTGGCTTATGTCGCGCATTGTTGCAAATCGCTATGAAATCGAGGATGAGATTGGCCGCGGAGGTATGGCCGTCGTCTATCGTGCGCGCGACATGCGTCTGAATCGCCGCGTTGCGCTCAAGATCCTGCATCCTTTTCTGGCTACGCAGACTGAAAGTGCGGCGCGCTTTTTGCGCGAAGCAGAAGCTATTGCAAAATTGCATCATCCCAATATTGTCGAGATATTCGATACAGGTCAGGATGAGGAAACCGGATCACATTTTTTGGTCATGGAGCTGCTCGACGGCGTGACGCTGACGGAGTTTATTCATCAGCATCCGACGGCAATTCCTGAGATTGCGATAGCCATGGGCTGCAGTCTGTGCGATGCCATCGATCATGCGCATAAAGCCAATATTATCCATCGCGATATCAAGCCGGAAAACATCATGTTTTCGGGGGATGGAGTGCTTAAGCTGATGGATTTTGGTATTGCCAGAATTCTGGATGCCGAAAAGATGACTGCTTCTGGCAGTCTGATTGGATCGCCTGCGCACATGGCGCCGGAAATTATCGAAGGTCATCAGTACTCCTATTCGTGCGATATTTTTTCGCTGGGAACGGTATTATATTTTGCTCTGACCAATGCGCTGCCCTTTCAGGGGACAACACCGATGGCTGTTTTTAAGGCGATTCTTGATAATCGTTATTCGCCTCCCAGTCGTTTGAATCTTTCGATTTCGAAGAAAATAGATCGCCTTGTTGCTCGCTGTTTAAAGACCGATCCTGCAGAACGATATCAGTCGACAGAAGAATTGAAAGCTGCTTTGCTGGAGCCGCTTTCGATAGTTGATATGTCGGATTATGGTGAGGTAATTTCGAAGTATTACGCCAATCCGGAAGCATTCAATACAGAGAATATTCCCAGGATTGTCGGTCATCTGAATGATTCCGCGCAGCTTGCTGTCAAGGAGCATCGTCTTCCCAATGCGCTTGAAACGCTCAATACGATATTGACGTATGATCCTGCCAATGAGCAGGCTGCTGCGCTTTTGAAAAAACTGCGTACCGGCAGTCAGATTAAGAAAAAAGCCATCATTGCCGGTGTGATAGGAGCACTGCTTGCCATTAGTATCATTCTGTTTTATGCGCTGCCGGTTCGCGAAATATTTGCATCGTCCAATCAACCGTCGGTACCCGTGGAACAGGGAACACAATCGGCTGCAGTTCAACCAGTACAGACTGCTGAATCGGATGTGGAGCAAAAGCCGACAGGGGATTCAGATGCTCATTCAGATGAGCAAGGTACTGAAGAACCTTCTGTATATGAGGCAGTTTCAAATGAACAGGTTTCGTCTGCAGGGATTGAGCGTGCAGATGAATCGGATTTGTTGACAAACAATAAACTGAATACAGAACCGGAAGTAGCTGCTCACGATGCAGCAAATCGTGAAGAATTGCCTGCCAATGTCAAAAGTGCCGAAACAGAATCACATAAAGACAGTACTGGCGGAAATGAAAGAGGGACGCGTCCCAGAACGTCGAAAAAAGCTCAGGAAACTGCGCAGAACAAAGAAACACCGGTTCCGGATGATACTGTCGAACAGGGAACAGATCCGGAATCCAAGCCGGATGAAGAAGTTAAGCAACCCGAAGTCATCACGTTTACGCAACCGGTATTTCCGCCGGATGGCTATGTATTTATTGCCGGAAAGCGTTACAATGCCAATGAAAATGGAGATGTTCAGATAGGCCTTCCCCCTGGGACGTATTCGATGACGGTGACGTGCAAGACGCGCTGTATTCCACGCAAAATGTCGTTTGAAGTGACGCCGAACACGCAGAATACGACGTTGGAGACTGTAACACTGGATTGGGCGGATGCATCACTGACAGTCAATACATCTGACAGTAATCTGTATTTTGTAGCGGTTCGTCTGGATGAGCAGGGACGTTTTACAAAGCAGATAGATTATCTGATTCCCAGTAGTCCGAAATCGTTCAATGGGTTCAATCCGCTTGGAAACAAGCCGATTAAGCTTGAGGTCTATGCCATATCCAAATCCAAGCAGCTGACAGGTATGACCCGTTCAAATCTGGAGAAGGAAAAGTCTGCATCGACGAGGGTTGAGCTTTTGCCGGGTGATAATCGTTCAATTACATTTTGATGTTATTGTTGTTCAAAATGTAATTGTAATAACGAGAATTGTGGCCTGAGGGTACGAGTGCAGACGTGCGGCTGCGTATTGAGCGCAAGCGAGATAGCAGCCGCTGCGCGCCGTAATGCGGTGTGTGCACCGCATTAGGCAAGCGTTTGAAAGGCCAAAAAAAAGCACCCTTTCGGGTGCTTTGATGAATTAGTTGCTGCTGAGTTCGAACACGAACGGGTATTCGATCTGAACGATGCCGCCGCCTTTCGGAGCCGGGAATCTCCAGAATTTAACGGAATTGACGACGCAATTTTCGACGTTTTTATTCTTGATGGAGGATTCCTTGACGAGGGCTTTTGTAACGGTTCCCTGCGGGGAGATGAGCCAAACGACCACGACACGACCGTTGAGACCTTTGATCTTGTTGAGTTCTTTTTCGTAGCAGGCACGAAGCTCACCGGAGTGCTGACGAACGACTTTCTGAATGATACGTTTGTCGAGAGAACCGGTAACTTCGGGGTTTTTCATTTTAACAGCGGGTCTTGCTTCACCTTTTTTACCGAGGTCAGCACCGTAGTTTGCACCAGCTGTACGAATGGCGCCACTTCCGCCTGCGCCGCCGGGGCCGAAGCCGCCGCCGCCGAAGCCGCCGAGGCCAGCACCACCGCCGCCGGCACCGGTTGTACCGAGGCCATAACCACCCATTGCAGCCTGAGCAGAGGCATCGAAGCTCGACCAATCGAGGTTATCGAGATTCTGCATATCGAGACCTGCAGCCAACATGGAGTTCATGGCATTGGACTGAGCGAGAAGACCGGTTGCCTGAGCTGCGCCGATGGCTTCACCTTTACCCATGGGACCTTTGTTGGGGTTAGGCGAATCATTGTTGGCAGTATTGGCAGCGAAAGGAGTTTCCGGAGCATCTTTTTCGAGCTCGGACTCATCCTGTTCGGGTTCTTCTTCCTCGGGTTCTTCTTCGTCTTCCTGATCTTCTTCAGGTGCTTCTTCTTCGAGGGGTTCTTCGAACACGGCGAAGCGCGATGTCGTCAGAATACGGTCGATCATAAGAGCATCGACGCGATCTGTTGCGAAGAGGATAACCGAGAAGAGCGCGAAGTGAATGAGGAGTGAGGCAACGAGTCCACCGTAGTTGTTTGCAGAAATATTGCTGAAGAGCGGGAGTGCAAACGGGACATCATTGACGAAGTGAATGAGGATGTTGACTTCACCGAAGATGAATTTGGCACGCGTGTCGCCGCTGACGGGGCAGGCGAGTGAACCCGGCTGCAGGTTGGTTGCGGAACGCGGAGTACTGAATTCATTATTGCTGGCGACATTGAAAGCCGTCTTTCTGTCGCCGACGAGGATGAAACCATCGAAAGCGTTGTTGAAGACGATTTCCCATTTACCGCCGATGCACTGTGCAAGCGTAAGTTTTGGAGTGCTTGTATGCGTATCGACGAGGTAGTCGCTGGTGTTATCAATACCGATGGTGACAGTTTTTCCGGATTCGGCTTTGTACTGCTTGATGCTCAGGACGTTGTCACGCCAGATCATCGCAACTTCGAGAATATTGGCACCACCCCCGCCGCGAGCGGAGAGGAAACGCCGTTCGAAGCTTGCGGGGCGTTTTTTCTTTTTAATAATCGTGGTCTGAGGTGCAGCAGAACCGCCGCCGAAAGTACCACCGCCGAAACCACCGAATCCACCTTTGGCAGCGGGAGCTGCGGCAGCCTGGGGCACGGACGGGTTAGCCGGTGTAGAAGGAGTGGGAGCCTTCGGTGCTGCAGGAGGAGCAGCGGGAGCTGCTGGGGCTGCGGCTACAGGAGCTGCAGGAGCAGCGGCTGGCATTGAAGGCATGGAGGGTGCCGCTGGCATGGATGGTGTGGATGGCATGGGGGGAGCGGGCGGCATAGCTTGTGCCTGCAGATCCGCCATACCTGCATTCAGTTCTTCGATGGAGGGAGCGGCCATGGCGAGTGTCGAGCCATTTTCGCTGTCATCTTCGAAGCCGAAATCATCGTCCATACCGACGATGGAAGAACCAGCAGCTTCAGCAAGAACGAGGCGGACTGATATCTGACCGAATGTCAGGATTGCGCCATTCTCGACCTGCACCGGCCGACTGGGATCGACTTTTTCATTGTTAACGAAGGTGCCAGCTGCGCTAATGCGGTCAGAGAGTTTATAGCCGGTGGAAGTTCGTTCCAGAACGGCATGAACTCTTGAGACACTGGCGTCATCCAGACAGAGCTCACAACTCGAATTTTTACCAATGCGAACTGGATTCGCATCTGTCTCGATGACCTGAATGACTTCTAGATTCGGGCCAAGAATTTCAAATCTCATAATTATATCTCCTTGTTCTCCGTATCGCACACCTCGCCGCACACCTATGCTCTCAGCGCATCGATACCAGAGAACTGTGCCTGTCTGTGAAGGTCAGTTTATTATAATTCGTCTACTGTTTTGCGCATTTCGTCGACAAAATCCTCACGTGCTTTGATCAAGCTGGTGAGTTCATCGAGTTCTTTGACGTTGAGGTTTGTCGAGTTAGGCATCATGAGATCGCCTTCGATGGTATCGTCTTCGAAGCTGATACTGGTCATCTTCGTATCCTGTGCCATCGCGGAACTGCATATAAACATCACCGTCATAAAGATTGCTGTACCGACAAATTTTTTCATTTCTTAACTCCTTTTGGTCAATCCCCCAAGCATATGCCTATCATATTTTTTTACATCTGACAAGCATCATCATCCAACGATGAATTCACCTTAAGCCGGATTCTCCCTTGAGCCGGATTCTCCCTTGAGCTGGATTCTCCCTTGAGCCGGATTCTTCCTTGAGCCGGATTCTCCCTTGAGCTGGATTCTCCCCTGAGCTGGATTCTCTCTTGAGTCGGATTCTCCCTTGAGCCGGATTCTTCTTTGAGTTGAATCTGCCCTTGGGGGGAATCTGCCCCTGAGTTAAATCCGCCCTTGGGTTGAATCTGCCCATGGGGTGAATCTGCCCTTGAGCTGAATCTGCCCTTGAGTTGAATCTGCCCTAAAGCAAATCTCGTCCCTGGATGAATTTGCCTGCAGATAACGTACGCTTACTTCTCTTTAAATCTCTGCGATATTCTTACTCTAACAGTTTTAAAAATAATTGCAAATAAAAAATGCACAGTAAAAAAAACGCGCAGTTCTTTATCCTGACTATGGATTTTTGTTTAAGGGGGGAAAATTGCAAAAAAAACGCATTGGTTGATGAGCTCGGAGAAGCCAGAACCAATGCGTTTGAAAACTATAAGCAATTTGCTTGTTTATTTGATGCCATCCTTGACGCGATCGTAACCGGTTTGCCTCATTGCAAATGAATTGCTGCTGCTCAGGCCAACTTCGAATACGTATTTGCGGTCTTTCTGGAGTTCCTGTTTCTGTCCGCCGCGGATCTGACGGGATGAGAGATCTTCATTTTCCAGGCCAATGAATTCCCAGTCCGGACCTGATGGAACTGTCGTTTCGCCAGCCATATCGGGGCAAATGAGTTCGCCGATACGACGCATGCAGACGCGCATATTACTGTCGGCCGGACGTGTAAACGATACGATAGACTTGCCGATGGAATCGCGCAGCAGTGCTGTATCAAGAGTTACGGAACCAAATCCATCGGGGATGAGCGCCAGCTGAAGTGGGAATCTCTGTTCTCGTGTGATGTAGTATTCGATGATGGCACCTGGGGTAACATGCGCAACGATGGGCTTGTCGAAGACCTGTTCGCCATATGTAATGCGGATACCGTATGGTTTGGCCGATGGCGGGAATTTTTCAACGCTGCAGCGTGTTCCGGACAGGGCGTTATTCTCGGGTTCAAGCGAGGGAATATCGATTGTGGTAGTTGGATTTTCCGGCCAGATTATGTGCATGTGTTTGGCAAAACCCGGTTTTTCGATGATCAGAATGTGCGGGAATCCAAGAACGACATCGGTTGCGTCTGAAGAGGGGAAGTTGCTCAGTGAGCGGCCATCGAGTGTAACTACCAATCCGGTTCCGACCAGTGATTGATCTGCGACGCGGAATTTCAGGCTGCCCTTGAGATAATGGGTGGCTGGAGCAAGTTCAACAGAGACATTTGATACTCTGGACTTGTTATCGAATGTCTGAATGAATGGTACCATCCCGTCGGCGAACGCCATAACTGTATTGCGATGATCTGCGACGAATTGGTATGGACCGCCAATAGGTGTTTCGACGCCGTTGATATATAACAACGTTGCGCCGTTTAGACTGATGTTGACCGGATATGTGTTGAGAGGATCGGCTCTGACAACAACCGGTGCTGCTTCGACAGCTTCCTGTTGGGTCTGTTGTTCCTGAACTGCGTTCTCAGGGGCGTGATCAGTCGTGAGAAGCCAGAAAATCAGGCCTCCAAAGATTAGCAGAACGATGATGATGCCAATGATGAGGCCAACGGGCGAAGATTTCGGTTGATTCAGATTTGGATTCCCGTACATTTCCTGGAGCTCACGCTGCTTTGCACGGCGTGCTTCAGCTTCCTGGCGCTCCTGTTCCCTGCAGTGTGCTTCGTATTCAGCTCGTTCTTCTGGGGTCATTGAATTCAATATTTCGGCAAGCTGTTCTTCATCTGTCATTTTTTCTTCTCGACTGGTTGGGGCGGATGCCTGTTGTGGTGCTGTTTGAGCTGTTTGGGCTGTTGCCTGTTGCGAATTTGTGACGACGGGTGATGTATTAATTTGCTGAACAGATTCAACCGGCTGTGGGGAAACAGCAACAGTTGAAACTGCGGCTGCAGCATTTGATACAACACCTGAAGTTGATTGACTGTTTATGGAAGATGGTTTGAGGTTTGGCAAGGGATCATCCATGCTATCAATACTGCGATGATCATCTGGGATGTCATCTGATTTCAGGCTCGGTAGATCCTCGCTCGCTTTTGGACTCGGTAGATCTTCGCTCGCTTTTGGACTCGGTAGATCTTCGCTCGATTTCGGACTTGGTAAACCCTCGCTCGCTTTTGGACTTGGTAAACCCTCGCTCGATTTCGGACTTGGTAAACCCTCGCTCGATTTCGGACTTGGTAAACCCTCGCTCGATTTCGGACTTGGTAAACCCTCGCTCGATTTCGGACTTGGTAAACCCTCGCTCGATTTCGGACT
>JAFRYG010000112.1 GCA_017441205.1 Pseudomonadota bacterium | reverse complement strand
TCCATTACGTTTAGCTTTGCGTTTAATCTTCGGATAGGTTTCATTCAACCATTGATTTACATGAGCTTGGTTTTGTTCTCGTGCACGCCGTTCTGGTTGCTTGTATGTAAAGCCAAGATTATTCATGTATCTTCTGGCTGTGCGTCTGCAAATGGTAATACCCATCTTGCGTTGAACGTATTCTTGAATAGCTTTCGATGACCACAAAGCAAAATCAAATTTCAACTGGTCAGGAGTCTTATCTTTGACATCTTTCTCAAGGCGTTCAAATTGTTTAGGCGTCAAGGCTGCTGAAGTCTGCTTTTGAGGTCCCCTGGGCTTTTCATTCACGGCTTTCTCGCCATCTATGTGAAAATTTTCATACCAAACATATACAGTCTTCTTGTTTACCTTTAACATCTTGGCCGCATAATAGGCTGTTTTACCAGCTTGATATAATTCAAAAGCCTTCATGCGCTTTGCATTTCTTACCTCTGCCTTGGCTTCTTTCTAATTATGCACGATCTGTATCTGTGTTGCCATTGAGTCATCCCTGTAATCCTCCTGTAAATTATTTACAGGAATGAGACATTATACATAGTGTTATTAATTATGTCCATAACAATAACCCATACGACTAGGGAATTGAATTCTTCAAGTGCCGCAAAACCAACAGTTTGGGTCGCTTCAACAGTTGAAGCGATCAAATTATGATATATATTGAGTGCTCGCCGGGCATCTTGCGGATCTTTATTTTTCCTTGCGCGCATATCATAGACACGAGCCAACTGATATGACCAGTATATCTCAGAATTTTCTGAATCAAAATCAGGATCATCATCATCTCGCGCAGGACTGCTTTTACGTGCGGAAATGCTTCTAACAGTTATTTCTGCCTCATCCAATTCACCGGCATTGAGCAGTCTCTGCATATACACACGCCAGATTTGTCTGTCATCAAAAATCCTGTATTCAAACAGGTTCGATAATACCCGTGTGGCATAATCAGACATTTTTTCTGCAAAGAAATAATCTGCAACATCAAAATAAAATGCACTGCTGTTAGCATAATGTGTTCTCAAACGTATGTATTCAGCTGGTGAAACACATGAAGTTCATATAAACTATTTTCCGGAAGACGCTGAACGACTTCAATCGATTTTTGAATATCTTTGGGTGTTCGGCTGCCAGAGGCATCCCAAATCAGGCGTATACGAGAAAGTTCCTGTGGTGGTGCATCATTTTTCCCAATTTTGACATCGAACATAAAGAAACGTTCATCCGGATTTTTTGAATCGCGTTCGATATATTTGTCCGCACGAAATTCAGAACCGACGGCCGTAGAAAAAGTCAATTTTATATCTTTCTCTGAAGTAATATTTTTATCCGTTTGTTCCAGCACCCATACACTTCCTTTCTTTTGAAAAGAATTTCCAATATTTTCACTCAGTGTGGGCTGAGTAATCTCCGGCATATTCACAGAAACCCGGATGGAACGGCTGCGAAGTTTATTTTTATACATGGGCAGTAAAACAGATGCCGATCCGTCAGACTCTACCTTTAACGGCATTGTATAAACCATGCGAATCGTTCGATAACCATGGGGCAAAATCACATCGATATTGGTTTCAAACCGATTGGATGATTCAGATGCAGCGGTTTCGGAACTAACATTATTTTTAGTTCTCATCGATCGATGTTCAGGAATCATCACAGCGTCCACCATTTTGTGTTTGATTTCCTCATTTGTAATATCAACGGCAACCCCCGTGACAACGGCCTCTTTTGGCAATGGTATTTGCAGTTTTCCCTGAATGTAAGCATCATCCGGATTACGGATGGTGAGTTCTGTTTCTATCTCAACCAAACTGCCAATGACTTTTGCCTGTATATTGTATGTTTCGATATAAACAGCAAGTTGCTGGGTTGATTGTGTACTACCCAGAGCTCGTTTGACATCAATAAATACCGGTGCTGTATCATCCGCGACACTTTCTATGGATTTTGCAGGTGCTTCCGGCCAGGAATTATGCTCAGAATCATCATTTGACATATCATTATTCACTGGATAATTCACATTTGGGACACATCCTGCCATCGTTGCAGCAATAATAGCAACAACACTTTTACTCAAGGACAGTAGATTATTTAAATAATGTGATAATGCCATGCAATCCTTCCTTTATGCGTGAAGACACAGATCGATTTTGTTAAGGCTGCGAAGGAAGATTGTCAATTATAAACAACTCCAGGCGCAGGCTACAGCTGAACCGGCATCTGAACTCATCTTGCAGTTCAGATATCCATCCATTATAATTCGCTGTGCGTCTGAATGTACTGCGAAAGTACCGGACTGCATAATCAATTTTCAGAATAAGGGCATGTTATGTTTAGAAAAACTGCATTCTCACTTTTCTTTTGTGCGGCCATAATCAGCCTTGGATGTTCGAACGAGAGCAATTCTGCCCAGGATAATCCACCCTGTGAAGAAGGCGACAGCCAATGTGAAGGCACGAGCCAGCAAAATTGCGTTCCGGAGGAGTGCACATTCCCGGCTCATTCCGTTGCCAAATGCGTCGATGATGCCTGTGACTTTGACTGCGAGGAAGGGTATGAAAAAGACGGGAACAGCTGTGCTGCCGTGAATTCAGGACCAATCTGCGGAGATCATAAATGTGAGGGAGACGAAACATGCACAAGCTGCGAACAGGACTGCGGAAAATGTGAAGCGGAGCCATCATGCGGCGATCAGCAATGCAACGGTGAAGAAACATGCGAAACATGCGAACAGGACTGCGGAAAATGTGAAGCGAAACCGTCATGCGGCGACCAGGAATGCAATGGCGAAGAAACATGCGAAACATGCGAACAGGACTGCGGAAAGTGTGCGGCGGAGCCGTCATGCGGCGATCAGGAATGCAATGGCGACGAAACATGCGAAACCTGCGAACAGGACTGCGGAAAGTGTGCAGCGGAGCCAACATGCGGCGATCAGCAATGCAATGGCGACGAAACATGCGAAACCTGCGAACAGGACTGCGGAAAGTGTGAAATCAAACCTTCATGCGGAGACAAGCAATGCAACGGCGACGAAACATGCGAGACCTGCGAACAGGATTGCGGAAAGTGCGATCCCTGCGGCAACCATACCTGTGATGCAGACGAAACCTACGCATCCTGCAAGGCTGATTGCATGTCAAAGCATCCCTGTGCCAACGGTTGTCCGACCAAGATGGCATTTTTATATGTCGGAGTGAACTCAAAGGATGACACAACCCATAAGTATAAATACTACAACGATTTAACCGTTGAAGAAATTGATGCATTCGGACTGACGGATTTTGTCATAACGACAGCATATTCCTATCGAACAGATGATGATACCGATAAGCTCAGCAAAGAAAGAATTCAAGTCAGCAAAAAGTATGTCGATATGATTCTTAATTCAACGAACGGAGAGAATAAGCACGTCTGGATTACGGTACCAGCATGGAAGATTCCTTCGTGCAAGGATGTATCGAACAATATGAAAACCTTTTACGACAAAGTAACGACGGATACAAAGAAATATATCGATGACCTGCGTGCCGCTTTGGGCGAAGATATCTGGAATAATCATGTGAAGGGTATATATATTCCCTATGAAAGTGTCGTTTTTTCGGACTGCATGAAGTTCGACACATCCAATCTTTATTCAAACAATCATTTAAAAATGTTTAAGGATATTTCAGACTACGTTCGTACTGCAAAGACTGCGGATGGCAAGACCTGGAAAGCCAAATCCATGCTGTGGTCACCCTACATGGTAAAGAATGACAATTACTGGTATGGTGCAGAATATAAATGCAGATTCAATACAGCTATGGGATATGCCATCAACAAAACGGATATTTTTGATCTCGTCGTCATCCAGCCCGGACACTATTTTTCTGTCATATATCAAGAAAAATTGAGCAGTGGTGAAACAAAAGTGATCCAGAAGAAGGACGGACAGACTGCCAACATGCATGCCATCAAACAGAGTATTGTGGGTCAGGCATTTGTCTATCCTGAAATCGATGGCTGTGACAAAACGAAATGTGCCGCATGCTCTGCGGGAAAAGTCGTGGGCGACACCAAAACATCCAAGACAAAGATTGGTGTACAGATGGAAATCGACTGGGAATTTACCGACACCAAAAGCACGAACTACAAAAAGAAGCAGGATCTATATCAACAGACTGTTGACTGCTTTAATAATAAAACCGATGTCATTTCCGGATACGACAAAAATAAGTATACATTCAGCTATTACTGGGGAGCCAAAGGCTCGACATTCAGTCAGCTTCAGGCAAAAGTCCGCGAATTCTACGGCGTTGAACCCTTTTAGTTTGCGCCGGTAAGAAAGCCGAGACTCGCACCGTCCGGTGGACGGTGCGAGTTTTACCGTTCACCGAACGCTAAAACTCTCGGCCCCCCGTACGCTTCTTTGTGCTGCCGTAGTTGCGGGTCGAATGTCCATCCCTGGACATGCCTCCCTCGCATCTCGCCGCCGTCCATGGCGGCGTAGGGATTATGATGCGTACCAATCATGGGTATTCGGAATCATTGCAATAAAGGGAAGTCGTTAGAGGTTAATGATTGGTAATTAGTGATTAGTGGGCCTTTGCGAACTGAGGCGAATTGTTTGGATTGGGGGCCGCGGGGCGTTGCGGGCACTCCCGCATTGGGGGTAGGTGCGTATTTGCGCAAGCAAATAGCACCGCAGGGGGGTTACCCCCTTCAAATGAATTGAAATACAACGGTTGATCGAGTAGTGTCGTGCCGAGTTTGTATTTCATTTGCTCATGCAATATGTGGAGAAAACCAATGGATATATTTCGGAGAATAGCGTGTACAGCCGCGTTCACTGTCAGCACTGCTGCCGCATTTTTCAGCATCAGCACCGAAGCGACTGCCGCCCCCACGGTCAGACAAAATGCCATAGATATTACCGTTGTCATTGAATCGGACGGTAAAACCACCGTAATTGATCGACTCGACTTTACCGTATCAAACGGGCCGATGACGGCACTCCTCATTGAAAATATGGCCCTGACACCGAAGTATGTTCAGGCCAAATACGAACTCAAGGACAAGCCGGTTTTTTCGGAGGTCATCTTTACAGAAACCTCGCCAAAGCACTGGGATTTGGAAGCCACCCCCAAAATTCCGAATGGCGATGCGTATCTGACGCTGCAGTATACCGGCAATATGATTTCCGATGGTTATATCGGCAAGACGACGAGCGAAACACATGGTGAATTGTATTATCTGGACTGGGCACCGATGCAGTGGCGCACCAGCATGAAATACAGGCATGTCAAGCTCGTGCTGCCCGTCGTGATGGACAATGCAACCATTTCGGACGAGGAATTCAGGAAGATTGCCGGTTATTCACGCACGGACACGATGAACAATACGATCGTGTCGGACGGGATGATTCTGACCGACAAATCCCTCAATGAACGCAACAAAATTGATTATTCGACGACCCGAATCAACGGCATGAACCTTCTGACGATGGAGATTCATCAGGAGAATGTCGGACCGAAAGAAGCGCAGCGGATTCTTTTTTATATGAAGCCGGAGTTTGTGGCATTCGACAGCGATGCCATGAAAACCAAGACCCCCCGTGCGCTTGCAGATGGCAAGAACGGTAATGACAGCGACGGCACCTCCGCCGAGGAACCGACCGACATGACGGTATTGGGACCCGGTTTGGGCATTATCGCAGGCATTCTCGTTTTTCTGGGGATTCGAGCGGGTCGAAAGCGGCGCAAGGATATTGCCGAGTATGCCAAACATGTCAATGATCCGACCTATGCGGATGAACTCTGGGAAGCACCGGAACTTCAGGTGGGCTCCTTTTCGGAGAAAGGCAAAATTGCCAAGGATCTGCATCCTGTTGAAGTGGGGCTCATTCTTGGGCTTGAGATTCCGCAGATCATCGGCATCATGGCTCAGGCTCTGAGTGCCCAGAAGAAACTGACGATTCGATCGCTCGAACCGCTGACGGCAATTCCGGATGCATTCGTCACCTTTACGGATCCCATTGAGAATGCATTCGTCGCAATATTTGATGAAATCGGCAACATCAATGAGGACAAGCTCAACGCATTTCTGGAAAAAGTCATTGCCAATCTTCAGGAACGCACCTGGGACTGCGACATGGAAGCGACGCGCAAGTACTACATGGCGATGATGTACAACAATCCGGAAGAGCCGGATCCCACCAAGCTCGAGCCGAAATACGTCGAGGATCGCCAGTTTACGGATCCCAATGCGGTCAACACGAGACATTACGACGACTATTACTGGCGCAACCGCTACTACTGGGACTACTACTATGGCTATCATTCGCGCCGCTATCATTACAATCACGGTCTGTCGGACAACTACAATTACAACTACAGCAAATTTATGAGCTCGTCGGCCTGTTTCCACGGCTGTTTCCATCAGCCCGATCTTGGCAATGTATGTCATAGCGCGTGTCATGAAGCCTGTCACAGTGCATGTCACGATGCCTGCCACAGCGCCTGTCACCATGCATGTCACAGTGCATGCCACAGTGCATGCCACAGTGCGTGCGTATCGGGAGGTGCCCGATGACGCAGGAAGTCCCAAAAGACTTCTCACTTGCCTGGGTCGATGCAGCCTGGAAGGATTACGGCGACTACATCATGCTGCGCGAAGAGGACAACGTCCTCATTATGCCGCCCAACCGGGTGTATCACGTCAATCCGACAGGTGCGCGCATCATCCGCTGGCTCCAGAGCGGCAAAAAAATCGAGGATTTTCCTGGTCTGAACGATGAACGCCGCCTGCAGGTCGATCGTTTTTTTCAAAATATTACGCTCGCCATGAGCAACAAAGAGCACCATGCAGCTCGCATTCCGTACACCTTTGATTACACGAAGCTCCCCATTTTGGGCGAGATTGCCACGACTTACCGATGCAACAACCGATGTCGTTTTTGCTATGCGGGCTGTGACGGAGCTGCCGGTCGTCTGGATGCTCCGGACATTGAGCCGGAAAAGCTCGAACGCATCATCGATATCTTTAAGTCGGAAGCCAAAATTCCATTTTTTTCGTTTACCGGCGGCGAGCCGCTGATGCGAAAAGACCTCGAAAGGCTGATGCGTTATGCGTGCGACAAGGGGCTGCGGATCAATCTCGTGACCAACGGCACGCTTGCGACGCCCGAGAGGGCCAAATCGCTTTATGAAGCCGGTCTGCGCACAGCGCAAATCAGCCTGGAATCTCCGGATGAAGACATCCACGACAAACTTTGCGGCCGAAAAGGCTCGTGGCAACAAACCATCGACGGCATCAACAATCTGCGCGACGCAGGCATTGCCGTACAGACGAACACCACATCGACGCGCATGAATATTCACACGCTGACGCGCCTTCCGGCTCTTTGCAAATCGCTGGGCTGCGTACGCATGTCGGTGAATCTGTTCATTCCGACCAAGCGCAGCCCGCAGTCAGATGAACTGTTTATTTCATACGAAGAGATTGCACCGTTTGTCGATGAAATCCGGAAAGCCGCATTCCAGGCAGAAATTGACTTTCTCTGGTACTCGCCTTTGCCCATGTGCATTTACAATACCCTGGCCAAAGGTCTTGGAAATAAGAATTGCGCAGCCTGCGATGGCCTGATTTCGGTCGATCCCGATGGCAATGTACTGCCCTGCTCGTCGTGGGATGAACCCGTCGGAAACCTTTTGACCGAAGGATTTCAGAATGTCTGGTTCAACAAACGCGCCAAGGCCATCAAGAATAAGTGCTTTGCCCACGAGTCCTGCAAAGGATGCTCGGCATTTACTGCATGTCAGTGTGCATGTCCGCTTTACTGGCAATATGCCGGATACGATGAACTTTTACGCCATTCCTGGAACAAACCGGTGACAGATAACACGGAGGATCCATCATGAAACCATCCGATATAAAAACAATTATATGTCTAGTATGCGTGCTTGTCGGCGTTCTTATACAGTTTTTGGGCCCATTTGGTATCGTGAGCTTTTTGGTGGGTTCATTATTGATTGCGGTACCGCCGTTCTTTCTTTCGCCGGAATCCGTTGAACTTCCCAAAGCACCAGCCAGCAGCTCAGACGTCCAAACGCGATGGCATACGGTTGATGAGAATGATATACAGACGACATTTGAGCACGCCACTGAATTGAACAAGCGATTTGAAGCATACAACGATACGGATAAAATGGTTGCCGGCGGCTGTTTAAATTACGTCGTACTGGTACTGGCTATTCTCATCGGCGTTTCATGTGCGGCAGCGGATGAACCTCATATTGGCGCATTCATTATCGATCTGGCTCTGGTTCCCTGGGCATATATTCGTCTTAAATATGGCAAAGGATTCCGCAAAACCTTTAAAGAAGATCTCTATCTCGGCAATTCGTTGGTGAATGATCGCATCGTTGGCTATAAAAAGGACAACATGCTCGATATATATTCTGATACGAGCGAACTCGCCCCTCAAATGCAGTTCGAACTGAAGCATTACGCCCAAAAGACAGTCTTTTCGGACGTACGCATCAACTATCCGATACAAAAGAAGGTTCCCGGCATTCTCTGTTCCATGGTAGCCGCAGCGATCAATAATTATATCTATTCCTATTCCTATTATGTACTCGTATTCAAGGGCAGCAAGGTATCAAAGAACTCTGCTATCGTAAAAGAATTGGAGGCTTGTGCTTCTTTTAGTGATTTTGACGGAGAAATATCAGTTAAAGATGGGAATACCGTCTTTGTCGTTACCAAAAAGCGTGGTGCAGTGGAATACGTAACACACACTGTAGATTGTAGGGATCTCTGCAAAATTATCAAAGACCTGAATGCCTGCATCGATGCCAAGATAGATTTGTTTAAGGAACTGACTGCCTGAGTTTTTCTGCCAGAATGATGCAGTTTGAGGCAAGGCAGAGATATTCATGCATATTTTGTCATCAATTATGATATAGAGCATCGCCGCCGGGAAGAATCCCGTCGGCGTTTATTTCCTCTTGTGGCCCAGCCACAAATATCCGGAGCCTGAAAGGTGAAAATTTTCGAAGAATTAAAAGCTCGCGGCCTGATTGCGCAGGTCACCGACGAAGAACAGATCAGGGACCTCATCAACAACGGCGGTGCCCGATTTTACATTGGCTTTGATCCGACAGCAGACTCGCTTCATGTGGGGCATTTCATGGCTCTGTGCCTCATGAAACGCCTGCAGATGGCCGGCAACAAACCGGTCGTCCTGATTGGCGGCGGCACGGGTTATATCGGCGATCCCTCGGGCAGAACCGACATGCGATCGATGATGACGCCCGAAATCATTCAACACAACAGCGACTGCTTTAAAAAACAGATGGAACGCTTCATCGAATTCGGCGAAGACAAAGCCATCATGGTCAACAATGCCGACTGGCTGCTCAAACTCAACTATATTGAGCTGCTGCGCGAAGTCGGTGCTTGTTTTTCGGTCAACAACATGCTGCGCGCCGAATGCTACAAACAGCGCATGGAACGCGGTCTGAGCTTCCTCGAATTCAACTATATGATCATGCAGTCGTACGATTTTTATTATCTGCATAAGAAATACGGCTGCAACATGCAGTTCGGCGGCGATGATCAATGGAGCAACATGCTCGGCGGCACGGAGCTCATCCGCCGCAAACTCGGAGATGATGCCTACGCGATGACGATCACGCTGCTTCTGAACAGCGAAGGCAAAAAAATGGGCAAAACCGCCAAAGGCGCAGTCTGGCTCGATCCCGCCAAGACGACACCGTTCGAATTCTACCAGTACTGGCGCAACATCGACGATGCCGACGTCATGAAATGCATCCGCATGCTCACCTTTATCCCCATCGAGGAAATCGACGAAATCGACAAATGGGCTCCGGAACGCATCAATGAAAAGAAAGAACTCCTCGCCTTTGAACTGACAAAACTCGTACACGGCGATGAGGAAGCCAAAAAGGCCCAGGATGCCGCGCATGCCCTGTTTGCCGGCGGCGGCGATGATTCCAATATGCCGACGACCGAACTCTCCGACGTTCCTGCCGAAGGCCTCGGCATCATCGATCTGCTCGTCACCTGCAAGCTTGCCCCCAGCCGCGGCGAAGCCCGCCGTCTGATTCAGCAGGGTGGTATTACGGTTGACGAAGTCAAAATCGAAGCCATCGACCACGTCATTACCAAAGATGCGCTCACAGCCGGCGTCAAGATCCGCAAAGGCAAAAAAGTCTATCACCGTGCCGTGATTCGTTAGTTTTTTATGGGCTCACCTTATGCCCCCACTGGGGGCATTACGGTTCGCATCTGTGCCGGGCTATTGGCAAACGGGCCAATACGCCCGGCATATTTATATATAATAATTACATTCTCTCGGTATAGCGATAGACTTCGAGTTCCACGAGTTCAAGTGTTTGCGGAGCCTTATTCTGTTCCTTCACAGAGGTTCCATATTTTTCATTATATTTTTTAATATCATCTGCCGTCGCATGCTGGCATCTCGGTTCCGTCAGAGCAAACATGACATATCTTGCTTTGGTTGGCGCAAAAGTCGCTTCCATCTTATTGACATTGCCGCTGGACACTTTCTGATACTTCAGACCGCACGCCAGATGACTTCCGGAATATACGACCTTCCACGTCTTGGCATCCATACTCGTCAGAATATCGAATCCATCGATTTCCATCGTCGTGCTGGGATTGTACAAACGGAATCGATTAATCGTTTCCGCCTTAATCTCATGATTGAGACTGTCCTTGGTCGTATTATTGTTTGTAGGAATCTCATAATAGAAACCGCCAAGATATTTTCCGTCCGCCTTCTGATTGCCATTGGCATCAAAATGCGGTGCAGTCGTCAAGTTTTTGGCCTTATCTGCCGAATCGATCCAATTAAATGATGCGAACGTCGATGCATCATCTTTCTTATATTCGTGTGCAGCATCCGTCATGGCTTCCGGATTCTTGGCTTTGAAATTGCCGAAATAATGAATTTTGGAATCCTTCACCCATCGAAGCTTGTTGTCGAGGGTAATCAGCTCTTTATCCATGCGAGCCTGAATAGCTTTTATTTCTGCAGCTTTTTTAAGGATAGCAGCAAAAGCTGTCTCCGATTTTTTACTGTACCAATTCTTATTCATGGCCTTTGTCAGCGTATCATCCTTTCCTGCCGGGAAGAAATGACTCATAACAAAGTCATGCGAGAAACCTGCAACAGAACGGTTTGTAATCGCCGCATAAGCCATTAAAGCCGTAATATATCCCGTCAGATAATTCGGATGGAGCTGATCTTTTGTAATAATAAAATCTTCCCGTTTATAGGTCCGATAAGTTTTTAATTCGGAATACTTGTTCAAGAAAACGTGATTGACGAGCGATCCCCATGGAACGAAGCGCCATCCCAAATCGTAATAGAGCTTTCTAATCCGGTAAAGCTGATTGACATTCTTATAGCAGCGTTCAGCTTTACAACTATTATATAATTTATCCACCTTGGGAGCCAGAGTAGAAGCATAGCTGGTCTGCATCACCACAAACTGCGTCTTGGGCGGAAAACGCTTTGCGATGTCGATGGCATGCTCATAGGTATTCTCATCAGCGCTCGTTCCGGCTTTTGCATCCGTATCCTTCAAATCCACGCTCGGTCTTCGCTGCTGCAAAAATACATAATCCTGATCATAGAAATCCTGATCCCATCCGTCCACGCATTTTTCGCAGTCCTTTTTCTTTGAACAGTCTACGGATTTTTTGGCGAGTTTTACGACTTTATTTCTATTATTATAGGAGCAGGGATGCTTTTCCTTCATGAGTTGGAATATACCATAGGAATTATAGCTGTCAGGCATATTATCCGTTGAATTTTTGGAGCGTCCCTTTTTGTGACCCGCACTGCCATAGGTAAAATTCGTCACCTTGATGTCCGCATCCTTCTCGACAAACTTCGCGATTTTATAAAAGACGCTGCTCGTCTGCTTCGACCCCGCAGATCCCACGACGACTTCACCATAGTATGTCAGTGAGTTCCCGGTAAACATGATCTTCTTTTTATCGAGAGAAACGACAGGCGAATCCCAGCATTCTCCACTCACGCAGCGATAGCTGCATGTTTTGTCTTTAATAATCCCATTGCTGCATTCATTGAGAATTTTATCATCCTTGCATACATTTTTCGTACATTCCGGAGCTTTGCATGCATCCTTCTCGCAAGCAATATCGCAGGCTTTTTCGCTGATTTTCCCATTGACACAAACATTCAGGGTTTTGCCGTCCCTGCATTTATCTTCAGTACATTCTGCAGGTTTGCATGCGCCATTATCACATCCGAAAGGACAATTCTGTATATTGTATTTTCCGTCCTCACATGATTTCAGCGTCGAATCATCAGAACATTCACTTTGTGTACATTCAGGTTCATCGACACAGGCCCCCGCTTCACACTTGTTTGTACATTCCGATTTTGCCACGACACCATTATCGCATGTCAACAGCGTCCTGCCATCGGAATCGCAAACGGTCTCCGTACATGCGGGTTCCCTGCATTCTTCGTTCTCACATCCATACTGACATACATTTTCAATGATATATCCATTCTTGCATGTTTTGAGTACATCCCCATCGCAAACCGTCTCAGTGCACTCATTCCCCGGTTCTTCATTGGGATCGCTCAGACATGCCCCATTCTCACATCCGAATGGACATGTTTTGATATTCAAAATCCCATCATTGCATTCGTGCAGGTCATTGTCTTCCCCACAGACCGTCTCCGTACACTCCTTTTCGGGCGGTTCAGACGGTTTATCTTTATCACCGTCTTTATCATCGTCCTTGCCATCCTCATTCTTATTTTCTTCGGGATCATCGACTTCCCCCTGATTCCCGTCGTCATCCCCCCCCTGATTGTATTCGAATGGATCCGAACCATCATTATCGGTGTGACCTGACACCGATTCATCACATGCACAAAACAGCAGCGAAGCTGCGGCGATTGCCAACCAAACGGATGAGATATGTTTCATGGTATTCACCTTTACAGAAAGAGAGGATTGGGTCTGAATGCTGCCCCAAGAAGCTCTGCATCTTTGGGCGTGCATGGCAATTCCCCGATGCCGGTTGGTGTCAGATATACGACTTCGGGTTTGAGTTCGACGCGGAACTGAAGGTAGACACGTTTTGCAATATCCTGAGCGAATTCGATCACTTCAGAGCATGTTGCATGCTGTCGGTTTACGATAGCCAGACAATGTTTTTCGCTCAGCGAAGCGCCTTTAAAGCAGTATCCCTTGTTGTATCCTGCCTGCTCAATGAGCCAGGCAGCCGAGAGCTTTGTCATGCCATTATCGGCCGGATAACTCGGCATTGGCTTATGGTTCTTAATAATACTTGCGGCATTCAGTCGCTGCGCATCCACGCCCGAAACAACGGGATTGACGAAAAAGCTTCCCACACCATGGGTATTGTAATCATTGCGATCATAACACATGGCCTTGGAACGTCTCGTTTCGATCACGACATCGCGCAGTTCGGATGCAGTTTTTGGCTTGTTCAAAGCCATGCGTTTAAACCCGTGTTCTGCGCATCTTTCTGCAGCCTTGTCGGCATCAAACGGCTCCAGCCGAAGCGTCACCGAAACAATAATAAAAGGATTGTCTGCGGTCTTGAGTGCAGTCTGCCGATATCCAAAAGCCAGATGTTCCCTGCGCAGCGTCAGCACATCACAGTCGTTCTGATGCACGGCTTCTGCACTTACAAAACATTCCGATATTTCCTGTCCATAGGCACCGATATTCTGGACCAGACTTCCGCCCGCAGATCCCGGAATGCCGCTCAAAGCCTCGATGCCACCGAGATTTCTGCGACAGGATTCAGCCACGACATCATCGAAATTGGCCCCGGCATCCATTTTGACCAATACAGATCCATCCTGCTGCGGCAACCATTCGACGGCTTTCATCGCAGGATGAATGACGTATCCGTTGAATCCCTCGTCTGCAATCAGCGTATTGCTTCCCGCCCCCAGGATAAAGACGGGGACGGATTCAGCATGTGCCATCTGCAAAGCATCCAGGATATCCTGAACTGAATCGGCTTCGACAAATTTGCGGGCTTTGCCTCCGATTCCCATCGTCGTATGATCGGCAAGTCCGTAATTGTCCCAAATCTGCATAAGACTTCCCCCTATTCCTTTGTCACATCATTGACGATTTCGACGGCCTGAGTCTGAATTTTTGCGAGATGATCGCTGCCGAGGAAGCTCTCTGCATATATTTTGTAAATATCTTCGGTTCCGGAAGGTCTGACCGCAAACCATCCACTCGGTGCACAAATCTTGAGTCCACCGATGGGAGCACCGTTTCCGGGTGCATTGGTCAGTACGCGTTCGACTTTTTCGCCGGCGAGTTCGTCGATGCGAAGCTTATCTGCAGTAAGGGAACCAAGGAGTTTGCGGACCCGGGCATCTGCAGCCGTTTCGATGCGTCCGTAGGCCGGTTCACCGTATTTATTCACATGGGCCTGGTGACGTGCAGCCGGATCGATTCCTGTTTTTGCCGTCATTTCGGCCGCGAGCAGACATGGAATGATGCCGTCCTTATCGGTAGACCAGACGCCGCCATCGAATTGCAGGAAAGATGCGCCCGCAGATTCTTCGCCGCCAAATCCCAAAAGTCCGCTGAACAGCCCATCGACGAACCACTTGAAGCCGACCGGCACTTCATAAACCTCTCGCCCGATACCTTCGCAAACGCGATCGATGAGTGCGCTCGACACGAGAGTCTTACCGACTTTCATATTGCGCGGCCAGCGTTCGCGGGTCGTATAAAGGTATTCAATCATCACGGCGAGGTAGTGATTGGGGTTCATGAGTCCGCTGCGCGTCACAATACCGTGTCTGTCGCCGTCCGGATCATTGCCGAAAGCCAGATCAAAATCATTTTTCATTTCGATCATCGAGGCCATGGCATAGGGCGATGAGCAATCCATACGTATTTTGCCGTCGTGATCGCGCGTCATAAAACCAAATGTCGCATCGATATAGGGCTGCGTATTGGTCATATTCAAATGATAGGCTTCGGCGATGGCATTCCAGAAATCGAGCGTCGAACCGCCCAGAGGATTGACGCCGAGATGAATCCCCGAAGAAGCGATGGCATCCATATCGATGATATTGCGCAAATCTGCGACATAAGGCGCAATATAATCTTCTTCATGAATATGTTCGTGCCTGCGGTCGGCCCCAAGGACGACGCGTTTTACGCCGCGATTATCGTCCATCAGCAGTTCATTGGCACGATTCTGAATCCATTTGGTCGTCTCGGTTCCCGCAGGTCCGCCGGTGGGAGGATTATACTTAAAACCACCGAACATCGGGGGATTGTGCGACGGCGTAATGATGATGCCGTCCGAAAGGCTGGGATCATCATTCGATTTTCCATGGTTGTGGCGCAAAATGGCATGGCTGACGACCGGCGTCGGCGTATAGGTCAGTCCGCGCTGCACGACCGTCTCGACGCCATTGGCACACAGCACTTCGAGTGCCGTAATGAATGCCGCCTCGCTCAAAGCATGGCTGTCCATACCGATATAAAGCGGTCCGCGAATATTTTCTTTTAAACGATATTCTGCTACCGCCTGGCTGATGGCCTGAATATGCATCTCGTTAAAAGACGCCTTGCTTGACACACCGCGATGCCCACTCGTACCAAAGGAAACGTGACATGCAGGATTGATCATATCCGGCCGAATCGTGAAATAATCGGACATCAGACGTGCAATATTCGTCAGTTCGCGGGGATTGGACTTTTTACCAGCTTCAGGATGAATCGCCATACCAACATCTCCTTTTGTGATGATGAGCAACAAAGCCGACGGGCCTTGTAAAATTGAACGGCGACATTATAGCATTTTTTGTTATTGACACACCACAATTCTTGATACCGGCCTTGTGTCCGTTTGATGCGGACACTACGGCCCGGTTCGGCCGCTATTGCATACGCGGCCGTCGGCGCGCTATGGGCGCTGCGGCTCTTGCCGCTTGCTTCATACGCGCGCCCTTCTTATTTATACAAATCATTTATCCGAAAGGAGGGCAGCGCGCATTATCACTCAGGATCAGGGAGCAGCTTCCTCATTCTCCGGCTTATTCTCTAATTCCGGATTTTCCTCATTGAACTCATCGGATTCCAGAACAGCCTGTTTGGCAGCACGCAATTCGTAGGAATTTACAGCATCCGCCAACCAATCCTTCAAGCATGCATTGCAATCTTTTTTAACAAATCTTTTGCCGGATTTTACTTTGCATTCCGCATCGCGGGATTCATTCATGGGTTTAAGGATGTAATTGAATATTTCATTCGAGAATTCATCCTGCTGCGCCAGGCGCGTCAATTTCGTTCTGCGATCACGACAATTTGACTTATCCAGCCGCCAGATTTCAACGGATTCCTTCAGCCATTCCGGAACATCTTTGTTATCGAGTGCATCGTACGTCTCAATCATGTGGGAGCGGCGTACTTCAAACTTGTCATAGCCAGTTTGTATAATCAGCCACGCCATTGAAGTTGCCGATACCGTTGTCCCCTCTTTGATAATGGCATTCTTAAAGTCCACATAATTGTCGCGCGAGAAAAAGTCATTGGCAAGCTTGCTGATAGCCGGATTTCGACTGCCATTTTCTTCGATTGCAAAAAGATGAGCAATCGATTCCATGATTTCTTCATTATATTTGCGCGCTTTTGCCGTCATGGCATAGAGGCGCAGGAAATTCGGATGATCCCAGTATTTTTCCCGCACACTATCCAAAGACTTCATGGCATCATCGTAGTCTTTGTCATTGTAAAATTCCATCGACTTAAGGATTGCATCTTCGTGCGACAGAACTTTGTCGTAAGAAATTTTATATTCATCTACGTCATAATTATAAGGCTGTGGTTCGCCAATTTCTTCGGGCTCATCAGGGACATCAGGAACAGCAGCAGGCGGCTCAGCCACCTGAGCGACATCAGCCACTTCGGGCGCATGCTTTTTCTTATTATCCATATTATCCAGCACGAGCTTTCCGAGGATAATGATAAAGATCAGCAAAAGAACGATCAGCAGGCTCAGCTGCCAGTTACGATGATTCGCAAATGACGATTTGGATTCCTGTGCCTGAATGTTATCAGAAATGACGACCTGGCCTGAAGGCTGACTCGGCGCCTGGCTCTGGGCATTGAGCGCCTGCATACTGATGGAAAGTGAATGTGAACTCAGGATGGACGACAGATCACCATTCTGAGCACCATCTGCAGACAACAGCAGCAAAGCCTCATCCAGCTTTGGAATGATGTCCATCGCAGACTGATACCGATCGTTTGGATCTTTTTGGAGCAGTCCCTGTACCAATCCATCCAGCAGCTGATACTGCGGAATATCGCTCGGCAAATGAGGTGCCGGATCATTGACCTGCTTAATCAACAAATCGATGTAATTCTTTCCGTCAAACGGCGGATGCCCAACGAGCATCTCATAGAGGATAACACCGGCGGCATAGAGATCAGCGCGATGGTCGACAGGATCCCCCTGTGCCTGTTCAGGCGAAATGTACTGCGGCGTACCATAAATCTGCCCAGCCTGGGTCAGTGTCTTCAGATCACCGCCGCTATTTTCAATATGTGCGATACCAAAATCGATGAGTTTTACAAAATCATCACACCCTTCTCGCTGGATCAGGAATACGTTATCGGGCTTAACATCACGATGAACGATTCCGACCTGATGAGCACTGCTCAGTGCCCCCATCAGCTGTCTGGCGATTCTGACGCTTGCCAGCGCGCTGAGCCGTCCCATGCGTTCCAGACGCTTTTTCAGCGTCTCACCTGCGAGCAGCTCCATTACGATGTATGAATCCCCCTGTTCAGTGGTATCATAATCCATCACCGTACAAATATTGGAGTGTTCAAGGGAAGCAGCAGCCTGTGCTTCGCGCCTGAACCTTTTTTTGTACTCATCCTTATCGGCAAAATCACCGTGCAATACCTTGATTGCAACAGTTTTTTGCATTTTGAGGTGTTCAGCCCTGTAAACCGTTCCCATTGCCCCTCCCCCAAGGATGTCAATGATCCGATATTTACCGCTGAGAATATCCCCTGAATTATAATTCATCTGTATTTGCCGTTAATCTACCACTACCAATCATACGGTGACATACGAAATGCCACGGTGGCATTCATACACCCAAACAACCATATTACCACATTCTGGTATTTTTATTCAATACCACAAGGATATAGACAAACTCATGCCGGCACCGGCCAAAACAAGGGCCAATGCTATTGCCCCTGCAAAAGGCCGAACAGAACGAATCTCCAGCCGTTTTAAAATAAAACACAGATTGTTGATGGCTGCGATCAAAGTAGAGCAACCAAAGACAACGGCCATGGCACATGGGCCATTGATCCCGGGGAACATGCAGAATACACCGACAGTCCCGGCAACGAGAAGAACGAGTTTTATCACCCCCGATACGACACGGCGCTGTTCGCCGCCTATCGCAATCATGATTCCCTCAAAGATGAATGCACAGAATGCCGGCAAAAATGCACATAAGATAATCGCTACCGGAACGACATTGCCCCATTCTTCATTATAGATGAGAGGAATCAGATGCATCGCTGGGGCGAGGAACGCAACGATGACGCCGCAGATCAGGATTAATCCTTTTAGTATTTTGGTCATCAGCGTTCTGAGTGTCTCCAGATCATCCTGGACCTTCGAAAAAGATGCAAAGAAGACGTTATTGGCAGTTCCTGAAAGCGACTGCACCGGATAGACAGTAAACTGCTGTGCCTGCGAATAAATGCCGAGGGCTGCCGGAGACAGGAATGCAGCCAGCAGCAGCTTATCTATCTGATTGAAGATCTGAGCCAGAGACAGGGACAAAAACTGAAAAAAGCTGAAGTGCGAGAGCTGTCTGAGATCATCCCGATTCAGACAAAGTACCGGTTTCCACTGTACAGAAACCGAAGCAACCGTCCATCGAATCAGGCGCTGTGCCACGACAGCTATAGCGATGGAAAGTGCACCATATCCCTGAATGGCAAGGACCAGCGAAACGCCCGAAAATGTCACTTCCCCAATCAAATCCCTGACTGCCAGGTTTGTAAAACGCAGATCTTTCTGAAGAATGGCATTTGGAACGATTGCTGCACCATTAAATGGCAGTGCGAATGCCGCAAGGATAGCCAGCCCGGATGGCAGTGCGAATGCCGATTCGATCCAGGGCGAACCAATAATGATGGCGGCAGCGATCAGGGCTGAAGATATCATGACAAAGGTAAAAACAGACCGATACATTCGCTCCGATGTTTGTTTTTCTTTTATGATGGATGTTCCGAATCCAAAGTCAGCCAAAGCAACCGGCAGATTCACGCAAGCCAGAATCAGCGCCATCAATCCGATGTCCCACGGCGACATCCAAAATGGCAAAAGGCATATGGTCACGAATCTGAGGCCCATCGAAATGACACGAAGCCCCATGCTCGTTACAAGTCCATGGATGATTGTTTTAAGAATATTCGCCATGTGATTTCCTGAATCTCCAGACAACAGGCATTCAAAATCGAAATATCAATCGTCCGGTTCGAGAATTTGCCGAAGTCTTTCATGTGAGCTAAATAAAGCACGCATTGGACATCGCATTCAATGACGATTTGCCAATCACGGAGTTATCGTGTCAAATCAAAAGTGTCGTTTATGTCTGAAAGTCAATCCACCAGGCAGTCGTTTCTGCAATTTTTGCGGAAACGATTTGACGTTTTCCATTCAGCCTGATGGTCTTCTGCCCGCTGGTGCCATTTTACGCGGCAGCTATGTCGTTGAAAATGTCATTGGCGAAGGCGGAATGGGCGTGGTGTACAGCTGCCATCACAAAACCCTTGGAACGCGGTATGCCCTGAAAGTTCTCGATCCCAAGCTGGCCAGAATTGAAATTCTCCGTCAGCGTTTTCTTGCGGAAGCCAAGATCCAGGCTACCGTCAGACATCCCCATATTGTCCATGTTCTCGATGTCATCGACAGCGACAAGGAAGGCGGGATTCCGGGCGTACTTGCCATCGTCATGGAATTCATCGAAGGAGAGCCGCTCGATCAGAGGATCGAAGAAAACCAGCTTTCAGAACGCGATGCCGTATCGACGGCACTGGTCGTTCTGGATGCCATTGGTTTTGCGCATCACGCGAGTATTGTTCACCGCGATTTGAAACCGTCCAACATCATGATCAGCGCAGCCGAATCCAAAGATGCCCTGTACCGCGGTGTCAAAGTCATGGATTTTGGCATTGCCAAGCTTCTTCAGGACAACGAACAGCGCACGGTGACCGGAGCCCAGATGGGGACTCCCCAGTACATGGCTCCGGAACAGATTGAAAATGCCCGCGATGTCGATGAACGCACCGATCTTTATGCCATCGGACTGACGCTTTACGAGATGCTGTGCGGGCGAAAACCATTCCAGGATTACCGGGAATTTGAGCTTATCAAAGCCCAGCTGTCCATCAAACCGCCCTCCATGCGCACCTATCGCAGCGATATATCCGATCGTCTGGAAGCGATCGTAATGAAATCGCTCGAAAAGAACCGGGCCAACCGCTATCCCAATGCGGAATCGTTCCAGAGGGCACTGCTGTCTCTTGGGGGTTATGATGACATTCCCCTGATGCTCAATCCTTACGATGGCACATCCGTCGTCCAGACCAATCAGAAGCTGCAGCGCAAAATTGAGCGCGCCATTGCCAAAAGCAACGAAGCCGGCAATTCTGAAGGGAAATCCGAGAAATCCAAAATTGCCGCGAAACCTGCGCGTCAAGTCGTCAAAGAGATCAGTATTTCGTCCGAAGCGAAGAATGCCAAGAATTCAAAGCTTCCCATCGAATCCAAATCCGAGCCCAAAAAGAACGCCTCATCCGAAGCATTTGCAAAGACTGAATCCGCCGAAAAGCTTCCCAAATCCAGCCCGCATAAATCGATCGTACAGATTTCCAAAGAAAAAAAGCAGAAGGATTCCGATACCCCCTCCAAGACTTTCAAGCGAAACAAATCGTCAGTCAAAGCTTCGATAGCATCAGAATCCCGCGCATCCAAAGAGAACAAAGCCCCGGCCAGTTCTCAGACCCCACAGCCCACCAAATCCGAAAAGGTCGTTTCATCGCCGCAGGCAGTCGCAGCGGATATCAAACAGACCGAGCATAAAAAAACGCCTCCCCCCAGCGAAGCTGTCGAGAAGCCCAAAAAGTCATCCCAGCATCAGACGCCTGTAAAACGGCCGGTACAGAAAGACCAGGTGCAGAAGAAAAGATCCTCCAAAGCCCTTAAAATTGTTTTGGTGGCCATTCTTTTATTGCTGATAGCAGGCGTCATCTACCGACAACATCAGGAGATGCCGCTTCCATCACCGGTTTCGGTGCAGGAACCGGATTCAGACGCAAGCCATACAGACTCACAAGTCAAAGTGGACGATGTTTCGAGCCTTCCTTTGCGTGAAATCGCCACAGAAACCGGACGCATGACCGTCATAGCACCTGCTCGCCACTGGATAAGCACAGAAAAGCGCGATGAACTCCATCAGGTTGAACTGGGAGAATTTGCCATCGATCAGGTCGAAGTTTCGTACTATCAGTACAGCCGCTGCGTCGATTCCGGAAAGTGTCCTCCCGTTGCGAACATTCCCGACGACATCAACGAACCGGTCACCGGCATTGGTTATGGGAGCGCAGAAGCCTTTTGTCAGTTTGCGGGAAAAACCCTTCCCTCAGAAGAGCAGTGGGAGGCCGCAGCCAGATTTGGCGGT
Source organism: Pseudomonadota bacterium (assembly GCA_017441205.1). Classification (GTDB taxonomy): domain Bacteria; phylum Myxococcota_A; class Bradymonadia; order UBA4248; family UBA4248; genus UBA4248. The sequence continues at coordinate 30,943 of JAFRYG010000112.1, read as the reverse complement.
GAAAACAACGGCATTACCTACGTCAATGTCTCGTGCGAAAACATACATTTTGGGGCTTCATCACACGGAGAATGCAAGGGCAAATCGCCCAAAGGACCGGAGAGCGTCTTTGCCAGGACTCAAAGCGGCAATCCCGGACATATTCTCAACATGCTTGGCAATGTCCGCGAATGGACATCGACAGCCGACAAAAAATCCCCTCAAAAATACATCACCAAAGGCGGAAGCTGGCAATCCGACCGACAGGATATCAACATCAGCGGCAGAGTTTTAGCCTCGGCCAATACGGGAGAGGAAGATCTGGGATTCAGGTGCATCCTGACCAAATGACAGGTTTCTGCGCGTATGCCGCAGGCATAGCGCAGAAAAGCAAGCCGTAGTGCCGGCGCTGCCGGCACAAGGCGCGCCACAAAAAAAAGACAAAAAGATAGGTTTTCACACAAAATCCGCTATATATGCCATGGAGAAATTTTTTTGAGGATTTGATCATGCCCGGATGGATTCCAATCGCGATATTGTTCATGATAATGCAGATTCCCGCTGCACTTGCCGATATTTATCGCTACGAAACCCGTGACGGAGAAATCATTCTGACCACGGAAGTCCGAAAAGATCTGAAACTCATTGAAGTGATTCGCGATACATCTCCATCGCCGCGCAAATCGCCGTCCAAATCAGCCGCCGACCATCCCAGGACCGCGCAGGCTCCGTCAAAGGATGCATCGCGGGATTACGACGCGTATATTCAGGAAGCCTCGAAGCTCTATGGGATTCCTGCAGCTTTTATCAAAGCAGTCATCCGCATCGAGAGCAATTTTAACCCGAGGGCCGTCAGCCGCGTAGGTGCGATGGGGCTCATGCAGCTCATGCCGGCCACTGCGGAACACATGCGCGTCACGGATCCTTTTGATCCACGCGAAAATATAATGGGCGGTACGAGATATTTGCGCCGTCTTTCGGACCGATACGACGGCGACATCAATCTCATCCTCTCGGGGTATCATGCCGGACCGGGAAACGTCGAAAAAGTCGGCGGCATTCCTTTCGAGAACACCCAGCAATACGTCAAAAATGTCTACAGCTGGTACGTGCGGTACCGCAATGAAATGAATAATATCAGTCAATGATTTAGGAATGATCCGTTCGTGCAGCCAATGCTTTGGAATGCACTGGCCTGCACCATCCGGCTTCTGTCATTTGACTTCGAAAAGATCTTTCGAATCCGATTTTGCGTCCGACGTCTGATCCTTTTGGCCGATGTCTTCGACAGAGAGACCTTCTTCCGAATCCGATTTTGCATCCGCCGTCAGCAGCTTCTTTTGGTCGATACTGCGGCACACAAGTGAATAGATCACCAGCGCGATACCCGAAACGAATGCAATGACAACGAAGTAGTACCAGATATGATGTGCATTGGCATAGGTCGCAGCGATCTCGGCATCCGTAAGATTTTCGGGCAGCGTTTTGGGATCGGGACAGTACTTATCGAGCAGAAAACCACTGATGAAGAAACCGGCAATCGTGGAAAAGAACGAGTGCAGGTGGGAAAATCCGAGATAAACGCCTTCTTCGCCCTTGGGCGCCTGCAGAGAGAAAAACTCGAGAAAGCGCGGAGAAATGAAGCATTCCGCCAATCCCTGAAGGGCGATGCCGACGACCAGCATAAATGTAAAGGGATGGAGTCCGAGGAGCGAGTCCCCTGCACCATCGCGCAGCCACGGACCAAGACTCATGGCAAACGCCGAAAACGGCATGATAAACATGCCGAGGGTCATCGAAGTAATGGCCTTTTTCTTACGCATCCATTGGGTTACGAAAATGACGCAGATCACGACGACGAGCGGATTGACGTTGGCGATCCACTCGGGTTTGGCGTCTTCGCCGACGGTCCGGATGACATATTTGGGCATGGAAGCATAGAGCTGCTGCTGAACCGTCCAGAAACCGGCAATGATCAGCGTCAGCACGAGCAGCCGGGCATTCGTCAGTATTTTGAACAGTGTATGAAAGAGTTCCCCGAATGTCTTGCGCTCTGATTGTTCATCCTCTTTGGGATGATAGAACAAAAATGCGATGAAGAGTGCGACCAGACAAACCGCGGAAGAAAAGTAATTGATGTATTCGATTCCGATTCCCTGGCGAACGAAGGGTATGAACGTCTTGCCCAGAAAAGCTCCGATGTTGACCGTCCAATAAAATAGAGAAAAACCGCGAGCCCGGTTCGTTTCGTCCGTCGTTTTGGCAACGGTTCCGGTGATGAGCGGTTTAATGAATGCGGATCCGATGACCAGGACGAAAAGAAACAGACAAACCGTAACCTTATCATGCCAGACGCCGAGCATTCCATAACCGAAGGACAGCAGCGCAAAGGCCATAAGCATGGCGCGCCGAAATCCAATCCGATCCGAAATGACCCCCATGAATGGCGGCAGCAGATACAGCAATCCCGCAAAGACACCGGCAATAATACCAGCTGTAATATCGGAAAAGCCGACGACACTCGAAAGATAGAGCGTGATGAGAACAAAGAATCCATAGTAAGCGGCGCGTTCACACAGTTCCAGTGAATTGGCAAACCAAAACGTCCCGGAAAACCGCCAGGTGGATTTGGGTTGAGTTGAATCAGGCATAAGCCTCCTTTTTTGTTTTGCTCAAAGCCAGGGAATCGATGCGAAAAGATCGGAACCATCCATTCTCAGCCAGAAGCTGCAGCTAACCGTCATATCCGAGCCCCCGAAGGGCAGAATCTTTTCATTATCCATGAATCCCCGAACGGACATTCAGTATTCGTGCAGGGATCCGATGTGTGTATCGTATTTTGTTCAGGGTTACAAGCCGAACGACATCCCTCTTCATGCTTTAGATAGTTCAGGACTTTTGCTACAAATTGACAAAAAATAATTTTTTCACATTTCAGCCAATTTGCACCATCCATCAAGTCTGATATAATCACGAAGGTTTTGGGGAGAGAATCATGAAATTCCTATATTCTGCAATAACCCTGCTTTCTGTTTTTTTGGCCGTCTGCCTGTTCTCACCGAAGACCGCGATGTGCCAATCCAAGTCTGTTGAAGAGTGGAAAAAAGTGACGAGCACCAAAGACTGGCGCTCGGGTATGGACAAAATCAAGGAGCAGATTGAGGCAAAAAATTTCGATGGTGCTCTTCAGACATCCGAAAGTCTTTTCAGCATTTGCCGCGATGATCCCCTTCTTTATCTCTATACGGGTATCGCAGTCCGTGGTACCGGCGATATACCGAGAGCCCTGAAGTACTTTATCAAAGCAAGTGAATTCGCTGCCGAAAAGCCACTCAACTACAGGGATGCACAGCTCATCTGGAACACCTTGTACGAAACAGAGAATCCGGACAGTGCCCCCCAGGCCGTTTCGGCACTTCAGGATGAGCTCAAGGGCGTAAAATCAGAACTTGAGATACTGAAAAACCAAAATCAGTCCAGTGAAGCCATTCTTCGATCAACATTGGGCATCGACATCGTCGAGACTTACAAAATAATCACGTGGACAGGGGTCGCAGCCGCAGGTGCCGGTCTTGCCATGATCATCGGCGGAACAGTTGGCGTTGCAACACAAAACCCAGCCTATATCAAGCGCAGCGAAAGCAAAGAAGAGTATTATATTTACAGTCAATACGTCACTGCCTGGACATTCCTTGGCATCGGTATTGGATTTACTGCCATTGGAACCATTCTTGCCGGATATGGCGGCTATTATCTGGCGAAAATAAACAACGCAAATTCCTCTGAATCTGATAACTACGCCATTGCCCTCGCCCCCGGAGGTGTCAGCTTCAGCATGTCTTTTTAAGCATTCCTGACGCCCAAAGAGACTGCAAACACTTTTGAATCGTCATTTTTTTGAGCATTAAATCACCTGGCCGAGTTATTCTCATGTTGAATCATAGAATTCCACTACTAATGATATGGCTCATTCACTGCCTCGCCATTTGGGGATGTGATATTGCCACCGGCCTGTCTCCGAACCTGTGTCTCGAATATGGTGACAGCTCAATTTGCGAGAATGACGAGAATCAGATTGGATTTGTCCGCAAGTGCGAGAGTGGGAAGACAATTGCATCCACGTGTGATAATAATTTTTCATGCGATGCGAACAATATTGATTGCGGCGAATGCAGGAATTTCGATTACTTTTGCAAGGATAATGAAGATAAGACGGGTGTTGTCTCCACCTGTGCCGATGGTAAATGGAGTACTGCTGCCTGTTCAAATGTATCATGCAACACCAATAACGAATGCGGTTCTTGCCTGAATGGCCAGACCAAATGCATTTCCGACGGCACGACAGCGCAAGTTCTGACCTGCATCAACGGGGAGTTTCAACATACCCACGACTGCCAGAATGCGTCGTGCGCCGATGATTCCGAATGCGGAAATTGCATTAACGAAGATACCAAATGTGTCGAAATCAATGGCAAACCGCAAATACTCGTCTGCAAGGATGGTCAGTATCAATACATGTCGACCTGTCATGACGTTTCCTGCACGAATGGCAAAGAATGCGGCGAATGTCTGAATGACACACAAAAGTGCGAAAACGATGAGGAAAGCGGCACCGGCTCGGTCTTTCTGTGCCGTGACGGTCACTACGAAAAGATTCAGGAATGCGACAATAAATCCTGCAGCGGCAATGAGTGCGGCGAATGTCTGAACGAAAACTACAAATGCGAAAACGATGACGAAGGGCTTGGATACAGAAGCATTTGTAAAAATGGTATTTACGAGGATTATGAATCGTGCATGGGGTTTTCGTGCAAAGATGAGGTATCATGCGGTTTCTGTCTCAACGACGATCAGATGTGCGAAAACGATGAGCATCAGGTTGGACTGGTTTCAACATGCAAAGACGGATACTTTGGTGCCCCCATCAGCTGCTCATCTGCTTCATGTTCCAGAAACACCTGCGGTACATGCATCAATGGCAGCGTAAGCTGTTCGAATGACAGCAACAATAACGGCTCCTTAACCAACTGCAACGATGGTCAAAAGGTGATCAGCAATTGCCCCAACAAGAATTCCTGTTCATCCGCGACAGAGTGCGGCAAATGCATCACCGGAACCCAAAACTGCGTCAACCACGGCAATACGGGCGTTTTAACGACATGTTTCAATGGCAGCAATACCGACCAAAACTGTCCGGGTAATTTTTCCTGTTCAGGAGTGGTCTGCGGCGAATGTATCAATGGCGCCAGAATCTGCAAAACGAACGCCAACGGCGTCGGGGCTTTGACGACCTGTAACAACGGCAAGAATACGACGGCGAACTGCCCAAACGGCAACTCCTGTTCTTCCGCAACCACCTGTGGTGGATGTAGAAATGGAGCCAAATCCTGCCATAATAACGGCAACAGCGTTGGGATACTGACGACCTGCGTCAACGGCAACAACACAAACCAGAACTGCCCCGGCAATTATTCCTGTTCATCCGGAACAGCCTGCGGTGCATGCAGGAATGGCACCAAAAAGTGCGAAGGGAGAGACGCATACAACTGCAGCGGTGGAGTCTGGAAATTCCGAACCAGATGCAATAAAGCCTGCAGCTCCGGCAATTGCTCTTGAGTTTTTTTGGGGGCAGCTATCGGCCTGCGGCCGATACGCCTGCCCTTCGCCGCTATGCCCATGGCATACGCGGCGATTTTCGTTTGTGTGAGTGCACGTCTCTCAAAAAAAGCGAGCAACGGCGCGGCGTATAGAATAGCCGTGCACCAAAAATTCCAAATTATGCCTTGCCGTTCGAGCCGAGGACGTTGATGATTTTGTGCATATAGAGTTTTTTCATTTCGTCGCGGGCGGGGCCGAGGTATTTGCGGGGGTCGAATTCACCCGGTTTGTCGGCGAATACTTTGCGGACGGCAGCGGTCATGGCGAGACGCGAGTCGGAGTCGATGTTGATCTTGCAGACGGCCGATTTGGAAGCTTCGCGGAGCTGTTCTTCGGGGATGCCGACGGCATCGGGGAGTTTACCGCCATTTTCGTTGATGATTTTGACGTATTCCTGAGGAACGGACGAGGAACCGTGGAGAACGATGGGGAAACCGGGGAGTTTCTTTTCGATTTCGTGGAGGACGTCAAAGGCGAGAGGCGGCGGAACGAGGAGGCCGGTCTTGGGATCGCGGGTGCATTGTTCGGGTTTGAATTTGTAGGCACCGTGGGAAGTTCCGATGGAGATGGCCAGGGAGTCACAGCCCGTGCGGGTCGCGAAGTCGATGACTTCTTCGGGGCGCGTATAGTGGGATTCTTCGGCAGCGACTTCGTCTTCGACACCGGCCAGGACGCCGAGTTCGGCTTCGACGGTGACGTCATGGGCATGGGCGTATTCGACGACTTTGCGGGTCAGGGCGATGTTTTCTTCGTAGGGCAGTGCGGAGGCGTCGATCATGACCGACGAGAAGCCCGTGTCAACGCAGCTCTTGCAGAGTTCGAAGCTGTCGCCGTGGTCGAGGTGAAGGACGATCTGGGGATTTTCCCAGCCGAGTTCCTTGGCGTACTGGACGGCGCCTTCGGCCATGTAGCGAAGCAGGGTCTGGTTGGCATAATTGCGGGCACCCTTCGAAACCTGCAGAATCACCGGGGATTTGGTCTCGGCAGCAGCCATAATGATGGCCTGGAGCTGTTCCATATTATTGAAATTGAATGCGGGAATGGCATAACCGCCGGCGACGGCTTTGGCAAACATTTCGCGGGTATTGACGAGACCGAGTTCTTTGTAGCTGACCATATTTTCTCCTTATAAAAGCCCCAATCCGGGGCATAAATGACGACGTTTTTTACGCTGATGTGAATTAATTCGCAATGAGCAATCTTGTTTTTAACAAACGGATTTGCTCAGGCCTAACGGCCTTCGCGTATGCTTTTTTTTTGTTTTTAACAAACGGATTTGCTCAGGCCTAACGGCCTTCGCGTATGTTGTTTTTTGTTTTTTACAAACGGATTTGCTCAGGCCTAACGGCCTTCGCTGATTAAACGTGAGCAGCGTTAGCTGCGAACAAATCCGTTTGTTAAAAATCAATCCGACAATTTATCCTTGAGCTTCTGGAAAAAGCTCTTTTCGGGGACAAATTCGACGCCCTGTGATTTGGCGAAAGCCTCGATATGTTCGCGTTCGGAATCGTTCAGGCGCGTCGGGATATCGATCTTGAGAATGACGATGAAATCGCCGCGTTGATCCGAATTGACTCTGGGGACGCCGAGGCCCTTGAGTTTGATTTCATCTTCGGGCTGAGTTCCGGCGGGCACGACGATTTTCTGAGGTCCGTCGAGCGTTTCAATTTCGAGTTCGCAGCCGAGGATGGCCTGCGCGACGTGAATATGTTTTTCGACATAGAGATTGAGTCCGTCGCGCTGAATGGTTTTATGGGGTTTGACCGTCAGATAGACATAGAGATCGCCGGCCGGTCCGCCTTTGACACCGGCACTGCCCTTTCCGCGAACTCTCAGGCGCGATCCGTCATTGACGCCGGCAGGAATCTTGACGGGTTCTGTTAATTTTTCGACGATGCGGCCCTCGCCTTCGCAATGGGGGCATGGTTTATCGATTTTGACGCCTTCGCCGTGGCACTGCGGACATGTGGTCTGAATAGCAAAGAATCCCTGCTGCATCTGAACGCGGCCGCGTCCGCGGCAAGTCGGGCACTCGGTTTTCTTTGCATCAGGAGCAGCACCCGTTCCGTGGCAGTCTTCGCATTCTGCATAACGCGATATGGTGACATCCTTGTGGGTGCCCTTGACAGCTTCTTCGAAGGTAATTTCGAGCTCTGTACGCATATCTTCGCCCTGCATGGGACCGCCGCTTCGACCGCCGCCGCCGCCGAACAGCGAACTGAAAATATCGCCGCCGCCGAACAAATCTCCGAAGTGAGCAAAGATATCATTCATATTGGGGCCGGCATAACCCGATCCCTTCAGGCCTTCTTCACCATACTTGTCGTAAATCTGGCGTTTTTCGGGGTCGCTCAGTACTTCGTAAGCTTCGGAACATTCCTTGAATTTGGTTTCTGCTTCTGGATTGCCCTGATTGTGGTCGGGATGCCACTGCATGGCGAGTTTCCGGTAAGCTTTTTTAATTTCCTTTTCGTCCGCATCGCGCGAAACGCCCAATATTTCGTAATAATCTTTAGCCATGTTTCCACTCTGGTATGGGGGGTTATTCCATCATACCCCCGAAAAGCGGGGGAGCAGGCTAAACACGGGATAGCATGCGTCAAGTAACGGGACGCATTTTTTAAGTTGTTAGTTGTTAGTCGTTAGTCGTTTGTTTTTACAAGCAATTACCGGAATCGTTTCAGAAGAACGGCTCTCCGGGATTTCACTATTCACTATTCACTAACCACTATTTTCATGGGTTACGCTACGCTCACCCACGGCTAGTGCTACGAATGTGACGCCCCACCGGGGCGTGTCTGATTTTATTTTGTACAGGCATTCCGTGGAACGTTTCTGCTAACCACTAACCACTATTAATGATTGATGCTCCAAAAGCTCAGGCTGCAGTTGAACACCGATGTAAAGACGCTCGAATTTGCATGTATTTTGTGGAAATACAACAGATTGTAAAGTTTATTGACGAGAATTTCGACCGGTTCGAGGGTTTGATCTGCCGCATCGACGATATGTCCGGTACCCAGTATTTTGCTGATGTGCAGTATCTGGAAGATGAACGAAAGCAATACGGATACGAAATAAATCAATAGTTTAAATACGATCACCAGAAGTTCGAGCACGGCCATCAAAATCGTTCGAATGAGGATTCCGCCCGGAATAAACACGATGGGCAGCGTAAATCCGCGCTGATCATCGCGGAATCGAACGATCATTTCGAGTGCGGCAATGATGTACTGCAGGACCAAAAAAACAATGATGCACACCATGAGTGGGGCATGAGAAGCGATCGGTGACTGTATTGGGGCAAAGAATTTTGCGACAGGCATCTGAGGCGGGAGATTGTGGATGTACTCAATGATGGCATCACCGAGCAGCACGCAGACGACGACCATCGCAACTTCTGCGATGATTGCAGCAACCGTGATGCGTTTATCTCCTGCAAGCTCATATCTGGTCATATCTGATTATCCTGTTTTTGACTGGATATCGAAAAACGATTTGCGGCGCGTATTGGCGCAGCCAATAGCGACGCAGGCCGGGCCGTATGTGCCATCGGCACAAAGGCCGGCCTACAAAAAGGTTATGGAATTTTCCGAAGCTTTCCGGAACTGATGATTTTGGCAATTGCAGTCGCCGCACTGTTCAGCGAACTGCGTCCCGGATAACCGCTCATCACGACGATCCACGCCTGATTGTTGCTCGGATCGAAGATATAGACGTTATCCGTGAACCAATCCTCGGAAAAGCCTGGTTTTGAATAGAATTTTACGCGGCTGTCCTTGAAAACCGCAGCGAATCGATCGACCATTTCGGTACCGCGCACGCGGTCGGAACTGCGCATGGCGCGCCTGAGCACGAGCAAATCCTCGCGTTTGAGATTGAACGATTCGTCGGCAGGCAGCTGTTCCTGAAGCATGAGGCGCCGGGATGACTCACCCAAATCCTGCAGCGACGTGCATGCTCCGGATGTGCAGACTGCTGAAGCCTTTGAATTCACGGCAGGAAGTTTGACCGTCTTTTTACCCTCAGTCAGCGTAATGGCCGGAGAAATGCGAAGAGATGGATCCTCGCCGAGCGACTTCCAGGTGGATTGTTCGTAGGCGCGATTCAGGGCGGTCTGGGTAATGCCGTATCGGGAGGTCAGTATTTCCTTGTGGAGTTTATCGAACGACGCGAGCTGAACGACGCGGTTGTAAGAGATGTTGTTGCTGTTGATAATCGCCGACTCGACGAGTTCCCCGACCGTCGTCGTATAAGGCTTTTTGCCGTGGAACGTAACTTTTGCCCGGGAAGTAAACCCAAGTTCATCGATGCGTTTGAGTGCGGCAATCGCAGCAAAGAGCTTTACGGCGGATGCCGGATTCCAGCCGGAATTCTGGGATGATGTTCCCTTGTAATCGAATGCGCGTTCGCGAACGACGACCTGCCGCGACTGATCGAACGTCAGTTCGATGATAAAAGCCATGAACTTCTGAGGCGGCGTAAATCCTTCTTCGGCCATCAGCTGGGGCAGAGCCTTGGTATTGACGCCGCTCTTTTTCCACCATTTGCCGCGCTGAGCTGCGGCAACGGGCGGCGGCACTTCCTCCTGCGGCTGCTCGGGAACGAGGGGTTCGACAGCGTCCTCCGATTTTGAATCGCAATCGGGAATGAGCAATTTCTGACCGATTTTAATCTGATCATTTGCCATTCGGTTGGCTTTTTGGAGCTGCGCAATCGTACAGCCATGTTTTTGCGCGATGCGCCCGAGGATATCGCCCGAAACCACGACATAAACCTTGGCCTGAGCCGCCGCGATGGCTTCGGGACTCGCATTTTCGTCGTATTTCAACGGCGTGTTGATGATGGTATAGCGGCCAATCTGAGGCTTTAGTGCACCCGGTGATACCGGAATATTGGCAAAATCGTACATTGCCGTGGCAATCGTGGGATTCTGCACGACCTCATCCTCGATCTGAACTTCGGGCGCTTTTTTGCTATTTTTTGGGGTCTTCGGTTCAGGTTCATCCTGATCGGGCTTTGGCGAATCGTCGGCATCCGTCTCGTGGGGAGCAAAGTCCTCCCCTTCGGGCAAAGACGACGCATGCTTCGCAATCTGCAATGATTCCGGCAATTCCGGATCATCGTAGCTTTCGTGATTTGCAATCACGGCGACGACGACGAGAACGATGCCCAAAATAAACAAAGCCACAATCGCCGGAAGCGGCAGACTCTTGCGCCGCTTCTTCGATTTAAACAGGAGCTTTGACTCGTTTAATTCAAGCATAAATCATCCCCGACGAAAACCACCGGTCATACTACTCTACTGTACCCATGATTTCTTTATGCGTCCAGTCTATGATGAGGGCGGTTCCGTTTTGAATGAATCTGTCGGCGCCGAGATTCTTTGCGATGGTGCGAATCACACCGCCATGCGCGAAAATCAGATAGCGTCCGGGTTTGAGTGTATCGACAAATCCGCTCGCACGCGCATTGACCATTGCGATATTCTCACCGTTCGGCGTTACGAAATCATCCTTAAACGCATAGAGAGCCTTTGCCCAATCCTGAGGGACGTCCTGGATTTTCCATCCGTCATAATCGCCGAAACAAAATTCACGCAGTTCATCTACGGCTACCGGATTATCGTATCCGGCATAGTGGGCTGTATCCATGGCACGCTGCAGACTCGAAGAATAGACGCCGTCGAACGAAACGCCCGCGAGCTTGTCCTTCAGGGCAATGGCCTGCTCGATTCCCCGAGGAGAGAGTTTTGCCTCGATCTGCCCCGACAATATGCCGGAAGCATTCTCGATGGTCTCGCCGTGGCGAACGAGCCACAGTTCCACATGACTTCCGCGGTTTCTGAGTGGATTGTCGACGCCGATTCTGGCTTCGAAACAACGGCAGCACGTCGGCTGATACAGATCCTCGGCGCCGAGTTCGATCTCGGCACCCTGAGTACAGGCCGTCCCCTGGCGAAGCTTGATATTGAACACGGCTTTGCGGTTGCAGTAGGCACACGTCGTTTTGACTTCTTCGATCGCGTCGGCGACCTCCATCAGACGCTTCGATCCCTCAAACAGGCGCGTCATGAAATTCGTCCGAAGTCCGTAGCAAATCACCGGAATATCCATATCGACCGTGATATTGCGCAGCTGATGGACGACAAATTCGCTCAGGAACTGGCATTCATCGACGATCACGCAATCGATGCCGCGCAATACTTCCAAATCGATAACGGTATCCGGCTGCACGCATAGATCGGCCTTTCGCTCGAGACCTGCCCTCGAACGAATCAGATCTGCTCCGAAGCGATCATCGAGAGCCGGTTTGATCATATAAACATGCTTGCCCTGCTGCTCATAATTGTGAGCAACGGCGAGCAGATTCATCGTTTTGGCGCTTCCCATCGCACCATATCGAAAATAGAGCTTAGCCATAACTAATCTTCATCCTCATCGTTCTTGAGTACGGCGAGGAATGCCTTTTGAGGTATTTCGACCTCGCCAATCTGCATCATGCGTTTCTTACCGGCTTTCTGTTTTTCGAGCAATTTTCGCTTACGCGTAATATCGCCGCCGTAACACTTGGCCAGAACGTCCTTGCGAACGGGATTCACGGTTTCGCGGGCAATGATATTGCCGCCGATAGCGCCCTGAATGGGGATCTTGAACTGATGCCGTGCAATCGTTTCCGAAAGGCGCTTGCAGATGATGCGGGCGCGTTCCACGGCGCGATCTTCGTGAACCAGAACGCTCAGCGCATCCACCTGTTCGTGGTTCACCAGAATCGAGAGCTTGACGAGTTTGGTGCGCCGATATTCCAGAAAATCGTAATCGAATGAAGCATATCCCTTCGAAACCGTCTTGAGGCGGTCGTAAAAATCGAACAGAATTTCGCTCAACGGCAGCTCGAACACGAGCTCGACGCGGCGCGAATCGATAAAATTCATGCCAGCCTGCGTTCCGCGCCGCGAAATGCACAAATTGATCACCGCACCCACAAATTCCTTGGGCAGCATAAAACTCGCCCGAATATAGGGTTCTTCGGCATAATCGATATTGGAAGGATCCGGATATTTTATCGGGTTATCGACTTCGACGCATTCGCCCGATCGCAGATAAACTTTGTATTCGACGCTGGGAGCCGTCAGAATGATGCTCTGATCGTATTCGCGCTCCAGGCGTTCTTCGGTAATTTCAAGGTGAAGCAGTCCGAGAAAACCGCATCGGAATCCCTGTCCCAAAACCGATGACGAATCGCGCGTATAGACGAGCGAAGCATCATTGAGCTTGAGCCGTTCCATGGAATCCGCCAATTCCGGGAAATCATCGGTACTCAGGGGATAAATGGAACTGAATACGACGGGCTTGACTTCCTTGAATCCGGCCAGCATTTCGGAACAGCCACCGGTTTCGAGCGTCACGGTATCGCCGACGCGCGCTTCGGAAATCGTCTTCATTCCCGTAATAATATAGCCGACCTCACCTGCCGAGAGTTCCTGACGCGGCACCTGTTTGAGCTGCATGACGCCGAGTTCTTCGATCTTATAGCATGCATCCGTAGACATCAGGCGGATTCTGTCTCCGACCTTCAGTTTGCCGTTGAACACGCGCACGTAGACGATGACGCCGCGATACGAATCGTACAGCGAATCAAAGATCAACGCCTGAAGCGGTGCATTGGGATCGCCCGTCGGTGCGGGAATCCGTTCTGCGATGGCAGCGAGTGCCTCTTCGATACCGACACCGGTCTTGGCGCTCGTATGCAGGGCATCCAGAGGATCCAGCCCGAGTTCGCTCTCGATCTGCTCGTTGCACATATCGATATCGGCCGCCGGCAAATCGATCTTGTTGATGACGGGAATAATCGTCAAATCGTGTTCCATCGCCATATACAGATTCGCCACGGTCTGTGCTTCGACGCCCTGACTTGCGTCGACGAGAAGCAGCGCACCCTCGCAAGAAGCAAGCGAACGCGAGACTTCGTAACTGAAATCGACGTGTCCCGGAGTGTCGATCAGATTAAAGATCATCTCTTCACCACTGGCCGTTTTGTACGGCAGGCAAACGGTCTGACTTTTAATTGTAATGCCACGCTCGCGTTCCAAATCCATCGTATCGAGCATCTGATTGCGAAATTCACGGTCGGGAACATTCAGCGTTTTTTGGATCAAGCGGTCAGCCAGCGTCGACTTGCCGTGATCAATATGAGCAATTATGCAGAAATTTCGAATATTCTTCATGGTTCTCCACGTTACGATCAGGGCCTGAATGCCCTTAAAACTGCGGCGTTTTAACCAATAAAGAGGCTTCGTGCAACAAATTCCCAGCACGATGATGGTTGAATTCTTTTTTTTGATGGCCTGCTATTCGCGCTGCGTTCTGCGAACGCCCCGCGAATACGCAGCCCTGCCGCCGCTATTCATCCGATTTCACCGGCTGAATACGCGCCGGCATTTCATGGTGATTTCAATCATTCCCGAATTGACGCACCGTCACTCTGCACACGGCGAACCCTTTCATTTTAATATGCAGCATGCCCCATTCCCGATGGCGCGCCGTATTCGCCCGCGAATAGGCGCGCCCGCAAAGCGTATGCCCGAATCAGGCACCCGCCTGTTCGGGCATAGCTGCGCCCCACAAGCAGACTGAGGTCAAAATACCCCATCAAATGCTTGACCCGAATCCACCAATGCGGGATATACATGTTCAGGTATCTTCACAGGATGGTATTATGGCAAACAGATTCCAGGATTACATTTCACCCACAAAGATTTCGTACCTCGACGGCAAACCGACGACGATTCACCTGCGCAAATGCCGCATCGTGACGCAGCAGATAGCCAACCGGAAGGAATGGATTTTTGAACATGGCCTGATAACCATCGGATCGCTCGATGACAACAATCTCGTCATCAACGACGAAACCGTCAGCCGCTACCATGCCCAGATCATTCAAACGGAGGATTCGTACGTCATCCGCGACCTGGACTCGACCAACGGCACCTGGATCAACCAGGTACGCATCAAAGAGGCTTATCTGTCGCCGGGATGTTTGCTGCGGTTCGGCGAAGCGGAGTTTATCTTTCAGCCGCTGGACGAGGAAGTTGCCGTCGTTCCGTCAAATGAAGAAAAATTCGGCGACATTATCGGCGGAAACGTCAAAATGCGCGAGATTTACGGCATCCTGGAAAAGATAGCCCCCACCAATGCGACCGTCGTAATTGAAGGCGAAACGGGGACGGGAAAAGAAGTTATCGCCCATACGCTGCACAAGATGAGCCTGCGGTCCAAGAAGCCGTTCGTCGTCTTTGATTGCGGCGCAGTCCCGGAATCCCTGATTGAATCGGAACTTTTTGGCCACGAGAAGGGATCTTTTACGGGCGCCATCATGACGCGCCAGGGCCTGTTTGAACTGGCCCAGGGAGGCACGATCTTTCTGGATGAGCTCGGCGAACTGAGCCTTGAACTTCAACCCAAGCTGCTGCGCGTACTGGAACAGCGAGAGGTGCGCCGCGTCGGCGCAGCCAAAGCCATTCCCGTCGATGTCCGGGTCATTGCGGCCACGAACAGAAAGCTCGAGGAAGAGGTCAGAAACAACCGTTTTCGCGAAGACCTGTTTTATCGGCTTTCGGTGGTGCGCATTTTCCTGCCGCCGCTGCGCGATCGCATCGATGATCTGCCGCTGCTGGTCAAGCATTTCCTCAAGAATTCATCCTTTAACCGCGATGCCAATGCCAATCTGAAACTGCGTTCGATTTCGCGCGAAGCACTCAATGCCATGACAAGCTATACGTGGCCCGGCAATGTCCGGGAATTGCTCAATGTCGTCGAACGCGCGTGCTCACTTGCCGACGGTGACTGTATCGAACTCGGGGATCTTCCGGAACACATTGCAAGCTGTCATACGCCATCCGCGCCATCTCAGACTGCATTGCCTGCGGCAACGGCCACCCCCGTCGAACCTGCGCCGGAATCGACCGAAATTGCTGCCCCCCAGGCGCAGCCGCAAGCCGTCGATCTGAACAAAACCTTCAAGGAAGCCAAAGAAGAGTGGCTGGCCAACTTTGAAGGTGAGTACATTCGTGCGCTGCTTGAGAAAAACAACTACAACATTTCGCAGGCATCGCGCGAATCGGACATCGATCGAAAGTATTTCCGAAAGCTCATGAAGAAATACGGCATCGTCAATCCAAACAACAGTGATTCCAATGATTTGGACGATGAATAGCGATTGATTTGTCCGGTATGTTTTTGGGTTTGCGGCCGGCTTTTGGCCTGCGGCCAATGCGCCGGCCCGTTTTGCGCTATCTCGCCGTTTCACAGCTCAATACGCGCAAAAAAGCCCATGGGTGGGGGCATTTATCCCACGGACAGACCAAACATCACTTTTCAGAATTCAGACAATCCCAATCGGGGGTAACGATCACAAAGCCGGCAGCAGTATCCGGCTTATTTTGATCCAGCATCATGGCCAGCCAGCCTGATTTTTCCGAAAGCCGGATCGGCAGAAGTTGAATGTCATTGGGAATTTCAAAGATTTTGGGGGCATCATTCTGTTCAATTCTGGCGATCCAGGCACTGGACTTAGAATGCCACATCATGCAGGTACCATCACAAAACCCTGGCAAATACTGAACTTCCGTCAGTTCGATATCGGCATTTACACAAGACTGATGCCCATCCTTCTGAATGATGCAGCCATTTTTGGTCAATGAAATCCATCCGTCGTCGCCAGGGACGATGAAATCGGCCTCTATAAGCGGCTGCAGTTTGTCCTCGTCCCCGATTTCATAGACGAGATGGGGCCAGACTGGCTTATTCTCTGCATTTCTTTTTACTTCGCGCACGAGGATTTGCGGCGTTCCATTGACAATTCTGCCATCGATCAAATCCGGAACATGTTCCGACGTCCCCTCAAAAAGGGCCAGAGATCTGGACTGCAATCGAAACATCCCATGGTAGGGAGCCTTATTTCCATGCGGTCTGGTCCCGGTCACGATGATATCCCTGCGATCCAAAAAAACGCAGTGCGTTCCCGGATCCGGCACGAATCCCCTCGTCACTGCAGCCCAATCCTCACTTTTGATTTGAGCATTGTGTTCATCGAAAGCATTGATTTCCAGCGTATATGTCCCATGAGCGGCATCGCGCAGAATCACGCCGGTCCTGAAACCGTTCTGATACTTTTCGAGACACGCCAGCTGTCCATTTTCTGCGATTTGTTTTCTTTCCAAATTGCCCTTTGGATCCAGAATCCATGCGACGGCATTTCCCATCGAATCATTGGCAGCCAATACGACGCGATCCGGATTGATTTCAGCAACAGCCAGTGAAGATGCGACAAAGCTTTCCGTCAAAAATGCATCATTCTTCAGGCACTGTTTTTTGGGAATTTTGGGCACACTGGCTGAAGCGGTAGTTTTTTCCGCATTTGGCGCAGCTGCGGGTTTTACGGAGTTCTGGACGGATTCAATATTTTCAGTCTTATTCTGCGGAATTTTTGGTTCTGTGGCAATGCCGCCGGCAGCACATCCCCACACGAGGGCACAAGCCGCAAGGATCAGTATCAATGGACAAATACGTAACATTATTTCAACATCTGTTGGGCAAAAAAAAGAGCGAGGCAATGCCTCGCTCTACGAAACAGATCAATGTCATTATTTCGACATATAGACATTGATTGGGAAGAACAAACTCACACCGATTGTACCGACCAGGAAGTTCTTGAAACGAGCTCTATCATCGGCAGGACCGCGGGAGAAGTCTGCATATTTGGTCATATAATCTTTAAACTCGAAGTCCATGCCAACGAAGTTATTGAAGAAGAATCTGAGGCCGAGTCCGACGACGCCGGCGAATTTCGGACCTTCGAGGTTATTATTCTTAGCGTCATCGCAGGCATTTCCACCGGCGCCGCAAACAGAATCCATAATGATGGCACCGAACCCGCCATAGATATGGAGATCGTAGTTCAGGATCCACCCGAACACCGAGAACTTACCATAGAGGGGGGCATAATACAGGCCGACATCGAAATTCATCGTAGCCTGTGCGATTGCCAGTGTTGATTTTACCTCATCACTATAGCTGTCTTCTTTAACGATTTTGATTTCATCGTTATCGAGATGAAGAGGGTTATAAACGAATTCCAGACCTAAACCGAGGTAATTGGTAAAGTAATAGGCCAGGTTGGCACCAAAACCAATTGTCTGATTAAAAGACTCGTTAATTCCAAACTGAGCCAGGGGCTGGATCTCAAATCTTCCAGAGCGAAGCAACATCAGGTGGCGAATTGGATCACCTTTTTCGAGGCTCGACACACCTTCTTCGTCATCAGCAAAAGAAGTCTGAGGTAAAGCGAATGCAAACAATACGATCAACGCCAGAAGGCCAATCCACCGCTTCATGCGTAATCCCATCCTTTATTATCAGACCTAAGAAAACTCTTAACAGTCTGTTGTTCAAACACCAAAGACAATAAAAAAAACTGAGGACGAATCAAACTACCACTCGGACTTATACGACCAAGATGCTGGGAGCCAGAAACCGACGCCGATACCAGCCTGCCAGTGTGTGAACACACCTTTATGGCTATCGGCACCCTTACCAATTTCTTCGTAGTAGACCCAACCTTTCAGGCCGATATTGAGACTCAGCCATTTCAGCAGGTACCAGCGATGATCGACGGTAATCAAGCCGCCGCCAACGAATTTGTTTGCGCGGGTATAAACCGTACCACCACCGATTCCGAGTGAGAAATCCCAGTGAACGACTGAGGTATTAAAAATCGAGAATTTACCGTAAATCGGTACGAACCCGACAATACCGCCGACATAACCATCCACGATCGAGGTCGTCGGGTTGGCATCCGTAGCATCAATGATATCATCATAAGCTTCCGACAGACCGTTCATCTTGCGATCTGCTGAACGCCAATCCTGCCAGCCGCCATAGACGCCAACATATAACCACTCCAGAATGTGGTAGTTCACCTGGCCACCTACACCAACCTGGAACAAGAGCGAGTCATTGATTCCACCGTAGAACATCGGAGATAATTCTACGCGGTTGCGACGCATAAATGGCTTGCGCTGAATAACAACGATCTTATCGTTGAATTCGCGCTTTTTCTTCTGACTTTTGACGACGATTCTACTCTGGAACGCATCAGATCCGCTGCCATCACTTGCAGAACTCTCACTTCCAGATCCACTCTCCTGGCTCATCGCCAGAGCGGGCATCATCATCATTACCAATGCCAATATCATTACACTGAGGACACGGCGCATCAAAAAGCTCCTCATCGTACCATCTCGCAATGGTCCAAGTTGACTAACAGCTGCACATTTTTCACAACCATGAGCCTGTGGGCTACAACTCTCTGCCACCTTCGCAGGGTCATTTCCCCTATACCACACTTCTATGTTTTTGTGCAACCAGACGTTAAACATTATTTTCTTTCCACGAAAAAAAATTCACGCTCCGCCAAAAATCGCAAGGTTTCTTGCCGATTTCCCGCGTTTTATCCTACTCCAGGAATAATGCCTCCACAAACTCTTCTGCATGAAATGGCCGAAGATCATCCGTCATTTCGCCTATGCCGATAAAGTAAACCGGCTTTTTGAACTCTTCGCAAATACCTATTATCACCCCGCCTTTGGCGGTTCCATCCAATTTGGTCAGCGCAAGACCACTAAAATCTATCGCTTCACCAAATTCCCTGGCCTGCATCAGCGCATTCTGGCCATTTGTCGCATCCAGAACCAAAAGAACCTGATGAGGCGCACCAGACATTGCCTTGCCGCATACCCGGTGAATCTTTTTCAACTCATCAATCAATTCCTTTTTGTTCTGCAAACGGCCTGCCGTATCCGCAAGCGCAACATCAAAGCCGTTTTCCTGCGCATACCGAATACCATCGAAAATCGTTCCGGACGGATCTGAACCATGCTTGTGACTGTACATCTCACAGCCGCAACGCTGCGCCCACTCCGATAACTGCTCAATCGCAGCCGCTCTGAATGTATCGCCGGCGATCAGCAAAACCTTCTTCCCCTGTGCAGTCAGCTGCGCGGCCAACTTCCCAAGTGTCGTCGTTTTGCCCGCACCATTGACCCCAATCGTCAATATGACATGCGGCTTCTCATTGCCGATGACAAAAGGTTTCTCACACGCTGCCAATATGCTCCGCACTTCTTCATGAAGCAGCTGCATTGCCGCTACACCATCGCCTTTATCGCGAAGATTCTCTGTAACGCGATCCAAAAGCCGCTCACTCGTCTTGACACCAATATCTGCTGTAAACAAAATCTCTTCCAGTTCATCTACAACAGAACTCTTCAGCTCGCCCTTAAAAATCTTCCCAATCTGGGCCAGAAAACCGCGCGAACGCGTTGCTTCAAGCCCTTCACTCAGGCTGCGCCGCGACTTTTTCTCTGCACCCTGATTCCCTGCAGACTCAGACTTCTTTACGCTGTCTTTCTTTTCCGCAGATTCGGATTTCACTGCGGCTTCCTTCTTCTCTTTCTCTGAGGAAGCAGATTTCACGGCGGCTTCCTTCTTCTCTGAGGAAGCGGATTTCACGGCGGCTTCCTTCTTCTCTGGAGCTTCGGATTTCCGCGCTGCCGCTATCTTCTTTTCATTATCAATGATGTCCTTCAGGTTCGAAACAGTCGTGGTTTCGGTATCCCTTTGAGACACGCCTTCCTGGTCTTTGCCAAAAATATCGCTTAGCTCAGAGTTTTTTTTTCCGCCTTTTCAGCGAATCTTCTGGTCAACTCATCCAGTGTTTCCAGTTCTTCCTTTTCTGTTTTCTGCCCATTCTTTGTCTGCTCACTGAGCGGAATCAATGCAGAACCGAGCATCGGAAACGCGGTATTCGAATCAACTCGCGAAGAACCACCAAAATCATCCAGACTAAAGCTGTCTTCTGCATCTGTATCAGCATTTCCAAACAGCTTTGCAAAAACGTCCTCAGGATCGACCTTTTCTTCTTTACCCATGAAATCGTCTGCAGAAGCGAGTGCTGCGCCGCCTGCAGCTTCGGCGACAGAAGAAGCGGCCGATTTAAGGGAATCTGAATTTGTTTGGGACGCATTATCTGATTTCGAATCCTTTTCCGTAACAGAGGCCGCAGATTCCGAAACTTCACTTTTAATTTCCGACTCATCCGCAGACTGATCATCACTGACATTCTGCGTTTCTTCACGTTCCTGAATCGCTTTTTCGGTTTGAGTTGCGGCCCGTCTTTCGCGGCGAAGCTCCCGCAGCTCTTCCTTTGTTTTTTCTTCACTGACTACAGCACGCTTGGACTCCTTGATCTCGGCAAGCGACATTTTTTCTTTGTCTGCTTCCGTCTTATCCTCGATCGCTTTGTGCTCAGTTTTCTCTGCATCCGGCAGAATTCTGACTTTATCCTTATCTTCGAGTGCTTTTGGTTCTTTTGGCGGAATCAGGAAGATGATTGCCAACAAAACCATGACCCCTACGATAATGCCAATGACCAAATAATTCGGCTCCCCGGCGGCAGCCACATCAACCTGTGCTGCAACATAACTGATTAGTGACATGATTTTCTCCTCAGGTCAGATTTATCCCGACAAATATCTACTACAACAGGACGCTTTACTTGGCAAGCCATGTTGCGGATGAGGCAACCTGCCGGTCTCTATCCTTCATTACAAATTTGAGACTTACCCCTTTGGCCGCGGCAGCTTTTTCAACACCACCTTGCCCAACCGGATTGCATCATACTGATACACATCGCTTAAAAATGCCACGACACCGGAATCATCGACACGTGCATTGAAATACACGACATCGACATCCACGGGGTGTTTGAGTTCTATGGTAACCTGTTCCGCAGGATCCGCGTTCAGAATTCCATGCACTTTCTGGGCATCCCACTGGCCATCATTCTTCAGGAGCAATTCAGCAAGATCCAGAGGATTCTGAACTCTCATGCAGCCATGTGACATCGCGCGGACAGGATTCTTAAATACAGCCTTTGCCGGCGTATCATGCAAATACGTATTGTGCGGATTCGGGAACATGAATTTCACTTTTCCGAGACTGTTCTTGGGATTTGGCAATTCACGCACATAATAGAGTTTCGGATCCCCAACATTGACCTCTTCGTAATTGTTTTCCACATAATAATTCGGATTCTGTGCCAATTTGGGTTCCAGTTCCTCAATCCGGATTCTCGCAGGTACGTTCCAATAGGGCTGATAGATAATTTCATTGATTTTGGATGTCTGAATCGGCGTTCGATTGGGATGAAGCGGATACAGTGTTTCGGGATCCGGAACCTGTCTCTTCGTTACCGGATCGAGCTGAACCTTGTCATTGCCAACGACGATCCGATGCCTTGCCTGTCTTTGGCCATCTTTCCATACTTCGACATAGAAATCCGGAACATTGACTTTGACATAATATCCGAGCGATCCGATTGCCTGCTCGCGATAACGCTGCAGCGTCAGATCGATCGTCTCAAGACGCACTTCAGGCCCAACCGCCAGATTCTTAAACAGAACGCTGTCGACAACTTTCTTCGTCGAAAGCTGATGCACATCCCGATACAAAATAATCGTATCGACGAGTGCCTGATCCATCACATCACTGTCGACATCCGAAATGGAATACCCTTCTGCCTGCAAACGTTTCCGCAAACTCGGCACGTACGCATATTTCTTGCCGACGCCTGCTTCGTCAATTTTCGACGGTGCATCCACCTTTGGCCACCCTCCCGCAGCCACGGCATCTGCATAAATCTGTCTTGCCTTGATCAATGCCTTGTATTGAGGATCGGGCGGTTCAATATAGTCAAAAGCCTTCTGCACACCCCGGCGAGCCATGTCTTCGACAAATACATGCTTCCTGACGGAAACGATCTCATCATCGGATACATACTTCCTGAAACGATCGAATTTGTAATCGTTTTGAGGATAATTCAACCGCAGTTCAGCAGCCCATTTGGTCAGATCACATGTCAAAAGCACATCCAGTCTGCCGGCAGCATCCAGCTGACCAGACGAATCCGCACGCGCTTTTGCCGCATAATCACAGTATCTGGGCAAAATATCCCGACAAGAATCGCCTTTCAACAACTCAATCAGAACATTTTTATCCTTCTGACCATCACCTGTCGGTTCAAATCCACGCGCATGCAGATTCTTTTCGAGAACAGGTGCATCCTCCGGCAGCCAGCTGAACTGTGCCACGCTCCCAGCATTTGCACATTCTTTCGACAGTTTCTCAATTTCCTCCAAATGAGGCGGAACAAATGTCGAACCGGTTTTCTCAATTCCATGCAGTATCTCTAGCCCGCGCTCCGCATCATTCCGTCCCCCCTGCATGACAACGGGCTGATAATTGCGTGCTTTCAGTGCATCAATGACTGATTTGTCGTCGCACAAAGCTTCCGCAACCTGTTCTCCGACTCCGTTTTGCAGAGACAAATGACTCAATTCCGAAAGGACTTCCGGATCTTTCTGCATCTCAGTAATCCAGGATAAAAGCGCATTATCACGCGCATTGATCCCCGACGCAGTTGACTCGGTAGCAGTCTCGGTATGCCCGGCACACCCAACAAACAAAGGAATAAGCAAAGCCAATTGAACCAGTTTTTTCATAGTGTCCTCCAAAGCTCAACACCATGATCTTAGGATGTAATGACACGAATTAAAACATTTTGAGGTTTTGCTCTGTTTTTCGGCAATTCAGAGATCAAATTGTTTCAAAACATCGCCGATAACACTGGCCAGCGCATCGTCATCGATTTCTTCCTGCATCTGACCATCCTCTGAATTATCCGGCTCATTCGTTTCCAGGGAATGAATAAATGCCTGAAGTTCCCCGTCTTCCTGCAGTCTTGGATCATCTCTGAGAGCTTCGCTCAAATTTGGAGCCACCGGCTCTCCGACATAGCCATCCACGATCGACTCAACGATCATATCCGCTAGTTTTTCAACAATATCCGTCAATTCAGATGCCAAGGCGACGATATCAGCTGATTCTGAAAGATAAGCAGCAACAGCCTCAATCACCTGTTCTCCCGATAGATTCCCGGAAGCGATCCAGCGCTCTATCTGCTGAATTTCAGTCTGAACACCACCAATTCCATCCTCTAAAATCGATTCAAAACCATCCAGGCCTATTTCTTTCGAATCAATCGATACGTGATACATCTCCGGCAAATACGCATCATCCGAAGTTTCATTGTCTGCATTTTCACCACATCCATGCATTGAATGGGACAATTCTTCCAACCGATGCGCGGATAATGCATGCTTCGAAATTGCAGTCCTCGCCTGCATCTCTGCACAAACATCCATTTCTGTTCGTGCACCGGATTCCGCAGCAGCCTTCGCATTCACCAGCAAAACCTGCTCATTGAGCTGATGACTTACTTTTTTCCTGACATCATCGACGCTTTCCGAGAGGTATTTCTTCAAGACATCGACGATTTCATGCCCGGACGAGACAAGCTGTCCCAGCAGCGGCGCCCCGGAAACCATGCGCCCAAGTCCTTTTAAAATACCACTCTGAAAAGCCCTCTCGATCGACTCCAGTACGATTCCATAAACGCGTTCAAGCGCTTGCTGGGGATTATCAATCTGTCCATGATGAAGACCATAAAAAACCCTGTAAAGCGCTGCACGGTCAATATCAAATGACAGCAAATCGCTTTCAAATACAGTCTTACTTACATGTCCCGGCTTTTTCAAAGAACGCTTTTGTTTCGGCTTTTTCTTTGCCTGATTCGGAGTGGAAGCCTTTTTGGAATGCGATGTGGGCATCTGTTTCTCCGCGCCATCAAACAAAAGCGAATATCCTGACCGGGCATCCGATTTACAGAACCCCCCTCTCGTTCTTTCGGAATCCCCATTCAAAGAAATGCCAATCTTCCCCCAGCCCCTCTAAACGCCTCAGGCGTTCTCAAGCAGAGTAACAACAAGTGTGTCCACTGCCAGATCTTCATCAGACCATTTAAAGCCACGCCAGGCTTTTCCCAAACGATTGCGTCGTTCTGTTTCCACAGCCATCGAAACACCAACAGCAACGGTCTGATACGCAACACGATTGACGCTCTCCCCTGTCATTCCCTGCGGCTGAGTCAGTGGTTTGGAGGACAAGCTGGAAAAAGACTTAATGCCATGCCCCGCCATCTGAACGCTGGCCGCCTGCTGCGAAGCTCTCAGAATATCAGGTTTTCCGGGTTTTCCACCCGTGCCAAGTCCGGTTGCTTCCAACCGTGAAGTCGGACTGGGAGGCGCCGGAATAGATGAAATCGGTTTCGGAGGAATCTGCGATGATGCATTATTCTGTGACATCGTACGCGGACGCGACAGCTTTTCAACCATGCTCTCGTAATGGCCGGCACAAAGTTTCGTGCCATAAAGCTGATGCTGCTGGATCATCATATTCTTAATGATATCATTCTGCGCATTCGGATCAGATACACCCGCAATGTTTTCCTTGTACGAAACACTCTTTGAATCCAGAATCTGTCCCGAATGGAAAACGGTCGTCGTAATGTGGCCGTCTTTTAAACCATTATCCTCTGTCTGGATGTGATACCAACGAGAGTTGTATTCAATATCATTATTATAGGCAATCTGCATTCCAACCTTCCATGCCAATACCTGGCTCAAAATGAAACATATGCAGTTTCGATCGTTTTTGAATTTGCGTCAAGAACTTCCCTGCCCTCACCCTGCCAAACAAATGATTAAGTCACCTTTACCGAAATGACCGCCTGTTTTTATGACAGCTATCATCGGCATTATTGATCTTTGAACTCCATTTCTATAACCTGATTCAGGCAAAAAATTGCCATAAAACAACAGTTTACCCTGGAGAGCATATGCGATTATCCCGATTGTTGGCACTATCATTCCTATGCTGCACCCTGGCAGGATGCTCCGACAGCTCAAGCCATTCAGACGACTCACAGGATCCCTCTGAATCCAAAGAATGCAAAGGAGATGACTGCTCCGAAACAAAACCCGAACAGGGCAAAACCTCCTCAAAGCCTGATCCCGATAAGGAAGATCCTGCCAAAGAGGATCCTCCCAAAACCAATCCCGACGACAAAGAGAAAACATGCGGTTCCGACATCGACCTCATGACTGACGACAAAAACTGCGGTTCATGCGGCCACAAATGCGAAAATGCGACATGCACTGACGGAAAATGCGTCTGCAGCGAAGGTTTTATGGATTGCACCAAAACCGGACAATGCACTCCGGTTAAGGATTGCGAATGCGAACTGGGACAGAAGGAAGAATGCTACGATGGACAACCTGCAGAAACTGCGGGCGTTGGTATCTGCAAAAAAGGCTATACCGAATGCCTTGCTGACGACAACGGAACTTACTGGGATTCCACATGCAAAGACCAGATAGTGCCGATTCAAAACATCGCTGACTTTATCTGCGACGCAGCCGATCCCCTCCGCGACAACGACTGCAACGGCATTCCCGATACCGAACAGGACGAGGATAAAGATGGGCATCCCATCTGTAAGGATGGCAAAATAGATGACTGCTGCGACAACAAGGATATGTGCAAAACAGAGAATCCTGAGCTGATCCACTCCGGAGTAGAAACCGACTGCAAGGGCAATAACATCGACGATAACTGCAATGGTACCGTCGACGAAAGCGAAATCAGCTGCGACGAAGTTCCCCCTCCCTGCCAGGGAGAGGAATGCGGCACCGAGGTATGCAAGTATAGCTACGGTGACTGCGATCAGGGACTCGTCTGGAACAATTCAAATGATGCAGAATCAGCACATCTCCTGGCCCAATCCATGGATATCTGCATGACCAATACCTCCGATCCCACGAAGGGGGCCTTGCTCGAATATTCAGTTCATCGTTCGGGCCACAATGACAAACCTGTTAATTCTGCACAAATCAATATCCTCAATGGCATGAAGGACGCCCAGGGAAAAACGCTTATCCCTCCAAGACTCGGACACTCCTTTGCTCTGCTCTCAACAGGTCAGGCCAAAGATGTCTCTCAAGGTGTATCAACGCAGGACATCAGATATTCCGAAACCAAATTGGATCCCGCAGTATCAGAGTTTTTTGGAGTCAGCGTCGAAGACGATGTTCCCGATTTCTATCTCAAAGCCCACAACAACCAGCTAAACGCAAGCTCCAAATGTTCAGTTATCGGCACATTCATTGCCGATTCCGTCGTACTTCATCTGAAATTGCAGGCCCCTGCTGAAGCAAAGGGGTTCAGTTTTGATTTCCGCTTCTTTTCTCGCGAGTACCCACACTACGTTTGCTCAACATATAATGACTTTTTCCTGGCAATTCTGACAGATGAAAAAGG
This sequence comes from Pseudomonadota bacterium, assembly GCA_017441205.1. GTDB lineage: Bacteria > Myxococcota_A > Bradymonadia > UBA4248 > UBA4248 > UBA4248. The sequence goes on along the minus strand of JAFRYG010000112.1, from coordinate 3,971 downwards.
CAATCCAATCGGTAGTTCGGATGGCAATATTGCCTTCGATAAAGAAGGCAACCCCATTACAATCAACAGTGCCTTCTTTACCACATGCCATGGATGTGAATCATTTGACGAACTTTTCGCATATTACCCCAAACCCTACCAGGGAACCGGTGATAGCAGCAGTGATTATCGCGGAGGCGCTACGGCCTGGCTCACTACGAATGCTTCCATCCAGGGCGGCCAGATCTTCAACCTCGACCTCTATATCTGGGACACTCACGATCAAACCAAAGATTCTACAGTCATCCTCGATAATTTCCGCTGGCTCTGCGATGCAACGCAAGGAACCGAATTTGCGAAACCAATCGAAAATCCAATTCAAATCAATTAAACCTCTCTTTTTCTGTTAAGGGTGCCTATGCGCCATGCGCATACGGCCCCCCCGTCCTCGCTATTGCTGCGCAATACGCTCAGACAATTCTTAATGCATCACATCCACTCGCAGTTGGTGACCATTCGTCATCATTCTTACAGTGCCATCGTACCCGGTCTGATACATCCCCGACGAATAATCAGAAATTCGTTCCACGACCTCACGATGCGGAAAATGATACCGGTTGTTTTTCCCGACGCTGAATACCGTAAACTGCGGACGGATTTGCTCAACCCAGGCCTCAGAACTGGCCGTCTTCGACCCATGATGCCCCGCTTTGAGAACAGTCACTTGTTCTGGTTCCGCCAAAAGCAGATGCTGCTCCACCACGGCACCAGCATCCCCCTGCAGCAACAACGAAAAATCACGATAACCAATCCGTATCACGACCGATGATTCATTGGGGTTCAGCATATTTTCTTCCCTCAACATTTCCTCACTTCCATACCTCGGCCAAAGTACGTCCACATTTACTTCCCCCACACTTACCCGGGAATCCAGCGTTCTGACATCCACAAGCGGTATATCGCCAGCCAATGCCTGCCACGAAACACCTTCCTCCAGACCGTTGTGCCAGATCTCCCCGACACTGCTGTATGCCAGCAAATCCCCAAGTCCACCGACATGATCATAATCGCTGTGCGTCAATACGAGTTTATCAATATGACGAATGCCAAGAGTCCGCAGATAGGGAATGAGCCGAACCTGAACCGCACTTTCTTCGCGTCCCAACTCCGCACCGACATCCATGACCATGATCGTTCCATCCGGAAATTCAATCAATGTCGCATCAGCCTGCCCCATGGCCACAAAACTCATGCGCAGATCTCCCGTTCGCGTCCACAGCCGAATCCCGGTCTGATCAACTGCGATACAAAGCAGCATAATAATACAAACAGCTGTCGACATCGTCAGGCGAATGCGCGTCGGCCGAAAACGATACAGAACGACGATCGCAGTCATTGCCGCCAAAACACAGGGAACCAGATGCGGCGTCATTTCCACGTAAGACAGTGGAATACTGCGTTCAAAAAACGCTGCAGATTCCACCAGAATGCGCTCCGCCATTCCGGCAGCCCAATAAATCCACTCACACTCTACCCCAATAACAGCACAAAAAGCCGCTATCATTGCCGCTGGCATCAGAATGAACGAAACATAGGGAATCACTACGAGATTCGTCAAAATGCCCAAAATAGGAAGCTGCCCGAAATGATAAATGACAAACGGTGCCGTCGTTAATGAAGTGCTCAGCGACATCAAAAGCATGCTGACCAGACTGCAGCATGCTTTTTGAATCCGAACGTTGGTGACCCGTTCGATTATTTTCAGTCTCAGTTCGCGTTCATAAAACTCCATCCCCCAGATGATGCCCAGAACCGCCGAAAACGATAACTGAAAACTCACAGTCAAAATACTCAGCGGTTCAAGCCCCAAAATAATTATGCCTGCCACCGACAATGCCCGGGCGCCTTCCGAACGCCTCGCAAATAAACGGGCAATACCGCAGCAAACCGCCATAATCAGCGCACGCTGTGCACTGATCGGCACACCAACGAACAACAAATAAACAGTCAGGACCGGAACAGAACAAATAAATGCTGCACGATTGCGTCCAAAACGGCGCATTATCCAGGGAAACATGCCAAAAATCCGGCTCAAAACGATATGCACGAGCACTGCAATCAGCCCAAAATGCAATCCGCTTACCGCCAGAACGTGCGCAATCCCCAGGTGCCCAAAGGACTGCCTCGTCGAGTCACTGATCCCCTTCGTGCTTCCCAATACCAGAGCCGGCATAATCCCTTCCGGACTGACTTTTGACAGTTTTTCAAATGCATGTCGCCTGCCCAGCTCAAGACGACTCCTTAAGCCAACATCATGCGACAGAACATACAGATCCGAAAACCGGCCGTTCTGCTCCTGCCTTCTGAAATTCCCACTCAATCGCTGTGCATGCGCCCACCCCTGAACATCAAACATCCCCGGCACTTCCGGTACATCATAGCGGCTGAATACCCCTTCCGTACGAATCATATCGCCGCGATACAATGCCCTCTCGGTCACACTCAGCTCCTCTTTGGACATATTTATGCGCACTCGCACTCGCCCATTCCCCAGCGCACCTTCGCATTCCCATCTGCGAAGCATCACAGTCATCTGCAGTGTACCGGGAGGAATGGACTCAATCTGCCCCTCAATCCGACAGATTTTATTTTCTGGCGGCGTTTCGACACGACCCGGCGATCCTTGCCAGAACCCAAGCACAAACCACAACAAACACCAGGTTCCAAGCCAAACGACGACTTTTCGGCAAGTTCTGCCTCCGGCACATAAATCGCGGTGCTCCATACAAAGTCCCGCAACCAATACAAACGCAAGACCTCCCCAAAATAAATGCGCCCACAATCCATGAATACAAATGTCAGCCCAGTCCCCGAGAAAAATCCCGGCAATCAGCGAAACAAAACAAATATGCCAGGGAACATTCCGGGTATCCCGGTACTGATGAATCCAATTTTTTTCGAGCCCAAAAGCCAGTTCCGTCACACGAATCATCGCACCACCTCCTAACCAGTGATGCCATCGAGAATGCTTTTGTTACACTCGGCATGCGTTTTTTTTTTGATTCTGTACTACCAGAGTGTTGATAAGCGCTGAGTTCCGGGAGCTGGTGACGATAATCACAAATCTCAAAGCTCTAAGCTCTAAGCTCAATGCTCATTATGAGTTGGGAGGGTGAGTTGAGAGGGTGAGTTGGAAGTAAGGCAATCACAAAGGAACTTGCCTAAGCATTGGATAATGCATTCACATCTAAAAGCTATAAGTTATCCCAAAAGCTCTAAGAAGCACCCCATTGCCGAACACAATCTTAAACAAACATCCCCAAATCCTTAAAGCCATCGCCCCCATGCTCTAAGCATAAAACATGCATATAACCACATGTAGGTTTCAAACCTACACAAATCATTAGGTAACCACAAGGGTTACCTTCTGTCCCATTCCCACCCGCCAACCTGCGCACCTACCCCAAATGACGCTGGCTTGGCACACTGCTCCCTTTCCGACATGAACCGTCGTAAAAAAAAGAGCATCCCGATGTGCCTGGCATGTACGACGACTACATTATCAGGTTCCGCGTCCGAAACCATGATGACGTGTTCCCTCCCTCGGATGTTCGTACATTATGTCGGGAAACGATTCGTCAGACAAATCCGGATAAATACATATCGTACCTCCTCAACACATGGAAGGATCATTCCTTCATACCCATGATGCCATCGAGGAGGCATTTGTTTCACTCGGGATACATTTTTTTATACGAGTGGGGACATCGGAACAAAAAGGATGCCTTTTTGCGGCATTCGGCATCTTGAATTCCATATTAAGTTGGCGCGTATGGCTGCAAGCCATAGCGAATAGGGTAGAGTGAGGGTTCGCCTCACCCTCCCGTTGCACCGTACGTACCGGTCTGGTATACGGCGCTACATCAATGTAGAGTCAAGTATCACTCAAATAGTACGCCAAGGGGTTGACCAGTCCTGACCGTTCCTTCGTC
>JAFRYG010000111.1 GCA_017441205.1 Pseudomonadota bacterium | reverse complement strand
GGCGTCATTCCCGATGGTTCATTCGGCAAAGAAACTATTCTTGCAATCGCCGCATGGCAGGCAAAGAATAGCCTTGAGATCGACGGAAAGTTCGGCCCAAAATCGAAGGAAAAAGCCGGGTTCTGAGTTATCCTGATAAGCTATAAAAAGAGCCTGCATCTGCAGGCTCTTTTTATAGGGAACCTCTGAATAATTAATTCTATATTTCTGAAACCCGCTCCCCCTCGCCGTTTACGGAGAGGGAGCTGTTGGGCAAGAACGCAGAGTCGCCCCTTCAGGGCTAAAACAATGGGGGGTAATCACCTTTCCCGGGGTTGCGCTAACGCTCCCCCCCGGGCTGTACTCTTATCGCCCCTTCAGGGCTTAGCCCCAACAAACAACCAGTTTTTTGCGATTTCATAAAGTCTGGAAACCTTGTACTGGTGGGTGAGGGGCAATTGATCAGACCTTACTTGGGAGATATTCGATGGGAACTCCCAAGAGGTAAGTGTTTCATGATGCAAAAAGGCTCATCAACGCGCTCGTCATACAGAGTCTGATTATTCATTTGCAGCGGGCAATTCCGCGATAATCCTTTTATCATCATCTCCTTCAATGCGGTTGTCATAAATATTGCCCTTGCCGCATTTTTCGAAGGTCAGACCGCCTTTGTTTGTAACTTTTGCTTCGCCGCTGATTTCCATGCATAAATGATCGGTAGCTTTAAAGGTGATATCGGAAACTGTGAGTTTTGCTTCATTGTTAATGCGCAATGAAGGTGTTTCGTTACAGCCCGTATTGATGAGTGTCAGGCCGGAGATCGAGGAAGACCGTGCAGAATCAAAGCTGAATCCGTTCCAGAAATTGGCTTCATCCGTCATTCCGCGCATGATGACGGGATTTGCGGCGCTGCCTTCAATCTTTAACTGGATGGAACCACCGACCCGCGCTTCCTTTTCATGCTCAAATACGAATTCAACACCGGGTTCTATGGTCAGAGTACCGGATTCACCATCCACATTCATGCCATCGGCAAGATAATAGGGAATGGGTTGTTTTTTAATGACAGAATTCTGAACATTATCAAATACATATGGATTAATACGAATATATTGTTTGTTATTTTCATACTGATTGCCGTCACCGATCATTCCAATATGAGCGTATGAATCCAGAACCAGCGGATAACCCTTGCAATTTTTGATGATATTGTTTGTAAACTTAGTAAACTTTGCATCCCCGAATACTCTTATGCCATCATTCGCTGAACCATCCAGCGTAACATGATCCATAGAGACCCGAGCTTCGTAATTCAATCCGATAACATGTTCCTCGCCGTCGGCATTGAAGATCTGCAGATAATTCAGTGCATTATCCTTATTTTTGGACGAGAATCTCAGCCCAGACCAGACGGAAGAATTCGTCGATTTAAAAATGACCGGGGATTCAGCAGTTCCTTTGACGATCAGGGCGGCATCACCACCGACATCAAACCCGGCACCCGAGGATTGCATATCGATCGTCACCCCCGGACCGATTTCGAGTTTTGTATTTTCACCGAGGTTGACCATGTCACTTAAAACATAATCGATATCCAGGCCGAGATCTTCGAGTTTTGTCGTTTTATTCTCAGCGATGGAGGATAACTCAATTTGCTGCGGCGTCGTGGGTTTTGCCGCCGGCCTGGCATCCTCTGCGTTCTGTGAATCCTGTGCGGCCGGAGCCCCTGCATTGGAATTCGCTTCACACTTCATATTGCGGCAGATCTGCCCCTCTGGGCATTCCGAATCGAGCTTGCATCCGGTATCTTTTTTGCAGGCGGGTAAAATACACAGAGCCACGAGGAATGCCAAAGAAATAGTTTTTCGCACAACGACCTCCATTCTTTATACTTTTCTAAACAAACAAAATATCCGTATTCCGGATTCTGAACCCAATCACAGAATTTAACACGCGGCAAAATAAAGATAAAGCTTTTGTTATTGTCTCAGCCCAAATTCCCGTGCATTCCAATCAGGGCAGATGCAAATACAGATATTATCATTTTTGAGACATATCCGGCTCTGAATTCAGCAATTTATCTTTAATTCTGCAGCCGATTGGCCTATAATATGGGCTGTCATTGATGGGATTCGGCGGATTTTATATTTTCCGTCATTACGTGTCCAAAATATGGTGGTCTTATGAAATCCAGACTCTTTCCCCTGTTTATTTCTGCGGCACTCCTGGCAACTGCATGCGATAATGAATCTTCACTGATCATTGATAACCGCGATATTGAAGTCGACGATCCTGACGCCAAAGATTCGGATGAAGGTGAGAAAAATACGACGGTTCATGACGATAAAGATAAGGATGATGAGACTGAAACGGAAGAAAAGCACGACGAAGAGGAAAAACCATCCGAACCATGCGTGGATGAAAACGACTGCACGGAAAAAACGCCCTCCTGCGATATTTGCGTCGCCGACAGTCTGAAATGTGACGGAGACAATCTTTTGGTCTGCCAAAAGGATGACTCGGGATGCCTCGTCTGGAAAGTACAGGATAACTGTGCCAGCCAGGAAAAGTGGTGTGACAGTGAATCCAAATCCTGTATCGGCTGCACAGAAACCTGCGACGTGGGTACAAAGAAATGCACCGAAACCGGGATTGCGGAATGTGCCAAAGATGCGCACGGCTGTGCCGTCTGGAACACGGTAACGACTTGTACTGAAGCTGAACACTGCGATGAAATTACGCTGTCGTGTGTTTCAGGATGCAACAGCATTTGTCATAGCGGCGAAAAAAAATGCGATGGCAATAAAATCGTCGAATGCAGGCTTTCGGAAGCCGGATGTATGACATGGCAAGTCACCGAAACCTGTGATTCCGGTAAAGTATGCGCAGATGACAACAATCCGCATTGCGATAATGCCTGCGGGGATGACTGCAAACCATTTTCCATCATCGCCATACCGGATCCCCAGAACTATACGGCGAGTTCAAAAGGAATATATAAACTTCAGACGCAGTGGATCGCAGATAATAAAGAAAAAGAGAATATCCGTTTTGTCCTCCACCTGGGTGATATGACGGATGGCAACCGAAAATCCCAGTTTGAGCGAGCTATTGCAGCTCACGATGTATTGGCCGAAGCCGGCATTCCCTGTGCTCCGGCAACCGGAAATCATGATTATAAAGAAGGGGATTCAGGTATCAGCTTCAAATGCCGTTCGCGCTCACTCTTCGGAAACTATTTCAACGATTCCTATATTCAGACAAAATACAAGGACAGCAGCTGGTTTCATGGGTTTAAGATGATGGCCAATATGTATGCGACATTCAACGTCGGCCATCTGAAATTCGCAGTCATTGCCCTCGAATTCTTCCCCCGCAAGGATGCCCTTTGCTGGGCAGAAAACCTGCTCTCGAACGAATTAAAGGATCACTACGTCATTATTACGACGCATGGCTATCTGGCGAGAGGTGCAACAGAAAACAGCGGCAAATATTCAAGCGGTTCAAACGGCGAGGTTGCATCCGGCGCATTGGGTGTCGAGATCTACAATGAACTCGTCTCGCGGCATTCGAATATCATTATGGTCGTCAGCGGCCATGAGTCGGGAGCCGAACACCGCTATAAAAAGGGCAATACCGGAAACACCATCGTGGAAATGCTCCTCGACTATCAATCGGAAAAACCCTGTACATCTTCTTCATGCCGAAGTTCAAGCTGCGGCGCTACCTATGATGCAGGCAACGGCTGGCTTCGCCAGCTCAAAATAGATCCGGTCAATACAAAGAATCCCGACGGCACACTCAAGGACAATGTCGTCGCGACGACGTTCAGTGTTTTGAAGGAATACGAAGACAGCAAGACGATGTATTGTTCGAATTTGAATTCCTCCAGTGATCACAATTATTACGACAACAAATCCACTGAATCGGATCATAACTTTACATTCGCTCTCGATTTCACGACTCCGCGCGAATATAAGTTTTCGATGGCTGATGATATTGGCTTCATCGCAAGAAATATCAATGATATGGAAAATGATGCCACCGACGGTGAGCAATATGCTCCATCCATCGCCATGAACAGAAATACCGGAGCTTTCGTTGCTGCGTGGGAAGATGATGCAGATAAAGATGGCAAGCATCATATCATGGCGCGCGGATTCTGCGCAGGCGGATGCCAGGAATTTGCCCAGTTCACAGTGAGTACATCGTCAGAAACACAGGCAAATCCGGATGTTGCTATGGATAAAGACGGAAACTTTGTCGTCGTCTGGGAAGAAAAGACGGCCAGCGACTCAGATATATATATGCGAGGATTTGATGCAAAAGGATCCGAACGCTTCGCCGCAGTAAAAGTGAATACCAGCGGCAGCGGGAACCAGCTGCTGCCGGCAATTGCCATGGCTCCCAACGGGAATTTTGCCGTGGCCTGGCAGGATCAGTTCAACGGTGACAACAATCCTCAGATTCATATTCGCGGATTCAAGCCGGATGGGACCGAGAACTTCGCTGAACGCAACGTCCTGGACAATTCCGACGGACTCCGGAAAAAACCTGATATCGGCATGGCCGGCGACGGATCATTTGTCGTAACATGGGAAGATGATACCGAAGGCAATGGCGTCAATCAGATTATTGCCAAGGGATTTAATGCCGACGGAACAGACAGACTGACCGTATTTACAGTCAATGGCAAACCCGAAGGACAACAGCTCAATCCCTCCATTGCAATGAATGAATCCGGTACATTCTATATCGCATTCGAAGACGATTCGGATGGCAATAAGAAATTCCTCGCCATTGCAAAAGGATTTGATAAAAACGGTACCATCATCCAAAAGGATACGACGCTTTCAGCCTCCAGCGAGAATGCAGCAGATCCCGTCGTCTGCGTCGACGATACGGGTAAGGCAATCTTTGCATGGGCTGCCAGGGCACTCAAAGATGGCGACATTCAGCGACGTATATTGACGAGTCCGGGAAAACTCAAAGACGAAAAAGAAACCCATCGCTACAAGACCGGCGTACAGAAATCACCGGCAGTAGGATGTACCGCCAAGGGGCAATACGTCGTTCTCTTCCTGGATGACAACAAGGAAAGAGGTACTTTTGATATATTCGGACGTGGTTTTAATGAATAATCTTTCCACCATCAGATAAGGAGTCTTTGTATGTTTAAAAAACTTATTCCGTTAATATTTGCGTGTACATGTATGTTTGTTGGATGCGATGAGGAAGCCAATACAAGTACAAGTGATCCGAATTCGAATACATCGGAAGATACTGCGGATGGCAGCAAAACCGATGGCAATAAGACAGACGCGGATAAAACCGACGGCAACAAGACCGACGGCGGCGGCACCGATGGCGGCGGCACTGATGGCGGCGGCACTGATGGCGGCGGCACTGATGGCGGCGGCACTGATGGCGGCGGCACTGATGGCGGCGGCACTGATGGCGGCGGCACTGATGGCGGCGGCACTGAT
>JAFRYG010000110.1 GCA_017441205.1 Pseudomonadota bacterium | reverse complement strand
TTCGTGTGGGGTCACCGCCCCCCACGGCGCTATTTGCAAGCAAATACGCGCCTCCCCCCTATGCAGGGGGCAACGCCCCCCCGCAACGCCCCCTCTCATCCTCAGCTCCCAAACATGATCATATTCAGATCTTCCATGCCCCAATCTATTGACAGCTCTTCCTCCATTCCCCGTTTGAACCGGGTGTAAAATGGAGCTGACGTAAATACGATTCATGCTTCGGACTCGTCGTGTGCGTGATAAATTCAGTAATACCAAGATTTCTGAAATACGTATTCTCTTTGCCAAAAAAGTAACGCCCAATTTTACAGTCACGGAATTTTTCCGTCACATAATCCATCACAATATCTGCACGACCTTCGCCCAAAAGATTGTACGCAAGCAATCCCGCTACTTCATTGTCACGGACATAGAAAAATACTTTTTCGGATTTCTTATATCTTTCTTCTGTATCAAATGCCAAATCTGCTTCATGGCGCTTGCAGAACCAGTTAAAATAATCTGATGTCGGATTTGCAGGCACCAGCTCGAAACTGATGCGAACATGACTGAGTTTTTATAATTGATATATATCCAGACAGGCAACGACAAGGTTCATCAGTACAACCGGATACGATCCAATAATCACTGCATATATGACGGATAAAATAGCACCAATTGCATTGACAATTCTAAGTTTCCTGACGCTCGTCAGTGCAAATGATGCAACTACAATAGCTGAGGCTATATATCCAAATATTTCTACTAATAAATCTGTACTCATTTCAACCTTCACATTGTAAATTCGAGAGTGTGCGATAAACACCCACACTTGCGCTGCTGTATACGAAATGCATCTCAAATAATCAAATATTAATTCATGATTGCCCTGTACAGTTTTGATACATCGCGCTAAAAGTTCCCTGCGCATCGCGCCACTTTTTTTGCAGGAGCAAAACATGTCAGAGAATCAAAGCATTGCCGACAAACCCGCAATGCCGGAACGCAAAATCGTTTCGCAGCACATCATTGAATTTGTATCCGATGCCGGAGAAGGTGCTCAGACTGCTGGTCAGTGCCTCGGTACCATCAGTGCCAAAATGGGAAATGGTATCTGGACTGTTGAAATCATTCCGGCCGAAGTCGAGCCCCCTCGACGTTCGAGAGCCGGTGCCTCCGGAAACAGGGTCCGCATTGGCTCCAAAACCGTCACCAATGCCGGAGATCAGGCAGATCTCGTCGTCGCATTCAATGAACAGGTCCTCTATTCCAGGTTCGATGTCGGTGCATTGCGCGAGGGAACGATTATTCTGCTCGATAACGTCTGGCAGTCTTCTGACGATCCCAATATTCAAAAAGAATTCGAAGATGCATGCGCCGACTTTAGGAATCGAAAAGCCGACATTCGATTCGTTCCTTTTGAAGCCGAAACAAAAAAAATCATCAGGGATCCAAGACATGGCAAAAATGTTTGGGCTCTCGGCCTTATCTGTGCCATCTACGATCGCGACATCAAACTGGCAGAGAACGAAATCACACGAAAATTCGCCAAAAAATCGCAGGAAATTGTCGATGCAAATCTCAGGCTTCTGCATGCTGGCTACGATTGGGCTATGCAGAACATGGATTTGAGATTTTCAATTCCAGCCCACAGTGCGCCCGTTCCCCAGATAGTCGTCAACGGCAATATTGCACTCGCCCTTGGCATCATGGCTTCAGGCATCGAAGTCTGTTCCATGTATCCCATTACCCCTGCAACCTCCATCTCGCATTATCTGGCAGAGGCATTTCCCAAAATGGGCTGCGTCGTGCATCAGGCCGAAGATGAAATCGCCGCCATTGGATTTGCCATCGGCGCAAGCTTTGCCGGAAAGACGCCTGTCACCATTACTTCCGGTCCCGGACTGGCCTTAAAAAATGAGTTCATGGCGCTCGCCATCATGGCTGAATTGCCGCTCGTCGTCGTCATCGTTCAGCGCGGCGGCCCGTCAACGGGCCTGCCAACGCGCGTGGAACAGGGGGATTTGCTTTCGGCACTCTATGCACAGCCGGGAGATGCCCCCAAAATCGTCATGGCTCCCTCCACTCACGAAGAATGTTTCCGATTCGTCATTACCGCCAGAAAACTCGCGGAAACGTTCCGCACGCCAGTCATCATCCTTTCGGATGCAAATCTCGCAACCGGACAGCAGCCCATTCCAAGACCTTCCCCAAAAGCCTCATGGTTTGCGCCCCCCATCGATTTGAGCGACTGGGATGAATCCGTCCCGCCGTTCGAATGGGATCCCGAAACCGGGCTTTCACAGCGCCCCATTCCGGGACAAAAGAACGGCAATTACGTCGTCACCGGACTGGCCCACGATCAGGCCGGACACGTAGCCTACGAATCCTCCATCAATGAAAAAGCCCTTCAGGCCAGAAGCCGCAAACTCGCGACGCTCCAGCATGCTCTGAAATCCCCGCAAATCCACGGTGATCCCAATGGCGGAGATTTGCTCGTCGTCGGATGGGGCTCTCCACGCGGTGCCATCGAGGAAGCAGTCGATACACTGCGCGCACAGGGAATAAATGTTTCCTCCGTCACACTGAAATTCCTTTCACCGCTCGAACCGGGACTCAAGGAAATATTCAGTAAATTCAAACATATCCTATGCGTCGAAATGAACTATTCCGATCCGAAGGAATTCAACGATGCAAGACGATATTCACAGCTTTGTACCATCCTCAGATCCCATACGCTGTGCGACATCGACTGCTGGTCACACGTGCGCGGAATACCGCTCACGCCAAAGGATATTGAAAAAGCCATCCTGGACCACATTAACTGCAGCTGCTAGCAGCCGGTTGTGAGCTGCCGGCTATTCACGGTTCACTATTCACTAATGATTACGCATTACGCATTACGCATTAACCACAGGCAACAGGCGATAAAATGAGCATTACAGACTGGACGCTCGAACCCCGCATGCGCGAATTCGAGCTTGGTGATTATATCGGAGCCGCCCCGCGATGGTGTCCCTCATGCGGCAACCACACTGTATTGAAATGCCTTCAGAAACTCTGCAAGGAGCTGAATCTGCCGCCCGAAAAAACGGTTGTCGTCAGCGGTATCGGATGCTCTTCGCGCCTGCCTCATCACATGGGAACTTATGGATTTCACAGTCTGCACGGCCGTGCCCTTCCCGTCGCATGCGGCATCCGCGCTCGCCGTCCGGATTTGTCCATATTCGTCGTGACCGGCGACGGAGACTGCTGCGCAATCGGTGCAGGACACTGGCTGCATGCACTGCGCTACAACATGAAAATGACGGTTTTGCTGCTCGACAATAACATCTATGGCCTGACCAAAAAACAGACTTCCCCGACGACGCCGGCGCACACCAAAACCAATACACACCCCAATGGTGCACCACTCGATCCCGTCAATCCACTGGCGACAGCCATTTCCATGACCAATGCATCCTTTATTGCACAATGCGTCGACTGGCTGCCCGAACACCTCTACTACACGCTTTTGAGAGCTCAGGCATACCCAGGGCTCGCCTTCATCCGCATCCGTCAGCGTTGTCCCCATTTTATGAAAGGACATCTGGACGCCTTCATCAATGATATCAATAAAGTTCAGCTTCTCGTCGATGACAATGGCGTCGATCCCGGTTCCCTGCTCCAGACGCACCATGCTGTCGAACACGATCCGACGAACTTCGATAAAGCCATGACCATGGCACAGCAAAATGATCCGATTCCACTGGGATTGCTCTATCTCAATGAGAATGCCCTGCATTATGATGCCTTTACCCAAAAGGGAATTGTGACATCCGAAGAAGAAAAACTCGCAACACTTGAAGCGGAATTCGATAAGTTCGCAATCGTGTAACTCATGCAATCAGCATCCGGGGCTGCGGCTTTTTATGGGGCTCTGCCCCAAACCCCGCCAAAGAACTGAGGACCCTGGACCCCGCAATATGATTTACTTTTTGTCTCATACATACTATCTGCCATAGTCTGCAAAGGCCGAAATGGGGCCCCGCCCCCATTCCGTTGTCTCCTTACTTTTGGGCCGGTTTGTACTGCATCAGCACGAACCATGTTTGCATGCTTCAACCTCAAACGGCATCCATTTTTTGCTGATTATGTCTGTCACAACCCGCGCCGATTACTTAAGAAATGCATTTATTCTCCTTGCGCTGCTTCTGGCGATACTCGTCATCGTCAATGTCATTTTTTCGCAGGTAACATCGGCGCGCTGGGATTTGACTTCGGATGGCCAGTTCACGCTGAGTCCGGCGACCGTCCGGCTCATCGATTCGATGGATGATCGCATCAATATCAAGGTCTTTCTTTCGAGAGATCTTCCGGCTCCCGATAACGCACTGTATCAGACGACGCGAGATCTTCTGGCTGAATTCGAAGCAGCTTCGCATGGGCAGATATCCTACGAAATCATTGAACCTGAGACCAAAGCTGATGAAGAAATCGCCAAAGGATTCGGCCTGCGCAGGGTCGCAGTTTCTCAAAAAGATGAGAACCAGCGCAGCATGCGGCTCGTCTTTAAGGGACTGACGGTCATATATCGGGATACCGCAGAAACACTGCCCGAACTGCGTTCAGGCGACAACCTCGAGTATTTGATTGCAAAATCCATCGTCAATCTGACCTCACCCTCGCAAAAGACCGTTTCGGTCCTGACGGGATTCGGAGGATTGGCTGAATCACCGATTCTGCGCCAGAGCATGGGGGACGTCTTTGCAGAAGTATTTGGCAAACGCGTTCAGGTTCAGGCGGCCAAAGTTGACGAACACTGCGAACTTACGCCAAAGAGCGATGCCCTCGTCATTTTGAACATCCAGGACAAGCTCACGGAATGCGCTCAATACGCCATCGAACAGGCTGCTTTTCGGGGAACGGCTCTGGCCATTCTTCAAAGTCCGACTCAGGGGGATTACAGGCAGCCCGATCAGCCAAGGATCAACGTCGATTCCGGACTCAATGCGCTTCTCGCAGATACCGGAATTCAGTTCAATGCCGATCTTCTGCTCGACAGAATTCACAATCTCGTCGGTACCCAATACACCGAAGACGATGCGATTCCGGTATCCCTGCCGGCTCTGCCGTTGATTACGGATCTGGACAAAACCCATCCCATTACACAGAATCTTTCGGCAATCGTCCTGCCCTTTTCGGGCACGCTCAAAATCGACGATAAAGTGATCGAATCCCATCATGCCCAGCTTTACCGTCTTGCCGCGAGCTCCGCAGATGCCGTCACGCGGCCTTCCGGCGGCGATATCGGTGTCGATGCACTTCAAAAAACGCGTCCCGACGAAATTCAGGGACCGCACACGATGATCGCTGCCCTTCAGACACAGCAGACGTCCGCATTTGCCGGAAAAATTCCGGAAAATGCAGATACTTCGCACTTTATCCCCGCTGCATCGGACGTCCGCTACCTCATCGTACCCAACGGCGAATTCCTGTTTATGAACAAAATCATTGGCTATACGGATGCATTCGCCAAATTCGGAATTCATCTGTTCGTCAATGCCACAGAATGGCTGATTCAGGATACGTCTCTCATCGAAATCCGAAACCGAAGCCTGCCCCAAATGGTCCAAATACCCGAAAAAAGTATTCAGAACCGCATCATTTGGATTAATGTTATCGGCGTTCCGGCACTCGTCATCCTTCTGATGCTGGGACTGCGGTTGATTCGAAAACGTCGGCAGAAACAGATAGAACGACGATTCAGCCCCCCGCCACAGTTGTGAGTTGGGAGTTATGAGTTGGGAGTTATGCAATAACAAAGGGGCTTGCTAAAGAATAAGTAATGAAAGGACTACTCAAAGCACTAAGCTCTAAGCTAAACTTCCAACTCCCAACTCCCAACGGCATTACACATTAAACATTAAGCATTAAGCATTACCAACCACTTCCAACTTCCGACTAAAACATGAGTATCCTTGAACAACTGCGCAAATCAGCCCGTTCCGCTGCACGCGAAGGTCTTGAACGACTGGGTAAAAGCCTTTCATCGTCCAAAACATCAAATGAAAAAGACTACGCGTCCCCGCTCGATTTCCTGAACAATTATCGGAATATCGTGGACAAAAGTGCAGAGATCAATCCTGCCATGCCCGTCCCGGAATCCATGTTTCAGCTCATTGATGCGGAAATCCTTCCTTTCTGCGGTCAGAATGATGCCGTTCGCGAAACGCTTAAAACCTGGAAGGACGATCGCAGAACCCTCTTTCCCGATATCACCGCCGAAGACCTGACGATGGAAATCGCAAAGGCCGAAGCCATCGAAATCATCCGGCGCGCAGAACTTGCTGCCGCCATCCCAGAAACGCCGGATTTGTGGCTCGAAACTGCGCAAAACATCGCAAAAGCGCAGGGACGCATGATCTTCAATTTGCTCCTTCAATGTCATCGCCAGTGTCAGTCAGATGATTTTCAGTCATGGATGGAACAGATGAATGAACGGCTCGCGCGCTTCAAATACGAAATTGTCCGGGTTTCGGACGATCTGTTCTCCATCATCGAAAAGTAACGGCGCGTATGCGAACAGCATAGCGACGTTCAGGCCGGACGTATTCGCATATTCCGTCAGGAATTGCGAATAGGCCGGCAAATCCCTTTCAAAAAACAGCTCGGAATGCAATACAAATAGGATACATTCCAAAAAACCTCCTTGACTTACGCCGCCCGGGCGCATAAAGTCCGCCGTCCGTCAGTGTATGTGGAATATACTGATTCATTTCTACAAACTTAGGAGTATAAAAATGGGAAGAGGAGATCGTCGTAAAAGTTTGAAAATGTGCCGCGCTAAAGCTCAGAACAAGAAAAAAGCCCGCATGGCTCGCGCTCTCGAAGCCGCCAAAGCCGCCAAGAAATAATGCATAATTCGTAATGCTTAATGCGTAATTGGACATGACAGAACCTTAGATTTATGTCTAAAGTTAAGGTGAAGGATTTACTAATGTGTAATTAGAAATTCAGCTCCCAAAAATAAACGTGTATCATTCATAATGCACGACAAGGAGTACCCCACCGATTCTTTAGCCAATAACAGGAGCATGCCATCATAATTACGAATTACGAATTAAAAAGAAATACCGCCGAATACCCGCGTGATATGCGTTTGTTGAGCATTCCGCAGGATTCGGCATTTTTGTGGCCGCTCACAGGCCACGGGAGACATACTCATGTGTGAACATTGCCAGAATCAGGAACTCGACCCCACAGAAGCCGCCGAAGCTGCGCGCCGCGACAAACTTGCCAGAATTCGTCACTCTGCAAGCCACATCATGGCTGAAGCCGTCCAGTCGATTTTCCCCGATGCCAAATTCGCCATCGGCCCCGCCATTGCCGATGGTTTCTACTATGACTTCGATTTGCCAAGGCCCCTGACCGATGCCGATCTCGAGACCATCTCGGCCAAAATGAAGGAAATCATCAAGGCCAACGTCCCCTTCGAGCATTCCTCGATGTCCAAGGACGAAGCACGCAAATACTTTGGCGAACGAGGCCAGACCTACAAACTCGAACTCATCGAAGGCATCAAGGATGAGGAAGTCTCCATCTACAAACAGTCGAACTTCACCGATTTGTGCGCCGGCCCGCACGTCCGCCGCACCGGCGAATGCAAGCACTTCAAGCTGACGAGCGTCGCAGGCGCCTACTGGCGCGGCGATTCGACCAAGCCGATGCTCCAGCGCATTTACGGCACCGTCTGGCCGACCAAAGCCGAGCTCGATGCCTTCCTCGAAATCCAGGAAGAAGCCAAAAAACGCGACCACCGCAAACTCGGTAAGGAACTCGACCTCTTCTTCATGCATCCCTATGCCCCCGGATGCATCTTCTGGCAGCCCAAAGGCTACATCATTTATAAAGAGCTCCATAATCTCTGGAGCGAAATCCAGCGCGATCAGGGATACGTCGAAATCTTCAACCCGATCATGTACGATTCGGATCTGTACAAAACGAGCGGCCACCTCGAACACTATGCCGACGCCATGTTCAAACTCGACGTCGACGGCCGCACGATGTGCCTCAAACCCATGAACTGCCCCGACACGATGCTGTTCTACAAACAGCACAAACACAGCTACCGCGAGCTGCCCTACCGCGTCGCCGAACGCCAGGTCCTGCACCGCAACGAGCTCTCCGGCGCACTCTCGGGCCTCACGCGCGTCCGCCAGTTCATGCAGGACGATGCCCATCTCTTCGTCGCCCCCGACCAAATCGAAGGTGAAATCGGCCGCCTCATCAAACTCATCGGCAGCTTCTACGAACTCTTCGATCTGTCCTACAAATTCTGCCTCTCCACCCGTCCCGACGACTACATGGGCGAAATCTCCCTCTGGGATCAGGCCGAAACGGCACTCGCCAAAGCCCTCACCGACAACGGCATCAAATACAAAGTCAATCCCAAGGACGGCGCATTCTACGGCCCCAAAATCGACATCCTCATTCAGGATTCACTCGGCCGCCAAATCCAGTGCGCGACGATTCAGCTCGACTTCCAGCTCCCCGAGCGCTTCGAACTCGAATACGTGACCCCCGAAAACACCGTCGCACGCCCGGTCGTCATTCACCGCGCCATCTTCGGTTCCTACGAGCGGTTCATCGGCATCATGCTCGAACACCTCGCCGGTGCCCTCCCCACCTGGCTTTCACCGGTTCAGGCAGCCTTTTTGCCCATCACCGACGCCTTCGTGCCCTACTGCCAGGAAATCGCCAAAGAATGGGAAGCCGCAGGCATCCGCACGTTCGTCGACGACCGCAGCGAGAAAATCGGATACAAGATTCGTCAGGCAACAATGCAAAAAATCCCCTACATGCTCGTCGTCGGCCAAAAAGAACAAGAAACCGGCACGCTCAACCTGCGTTCCTATAAGGATGGCGAGCGCGGCGCGATGAACCCCGCAGACCTCAAGGCCGAAATCGTCGATCATATCAAAAACCGCGTCCTCGACGTCAACATCCGCAAACTCAACCTCGATGCCTTCATCAACCCCGAAGATATCGACGCCGAGGAAAAGGAATATTAATATATATTAATATTTTGTAACGCGGGCTTTTGACCTCACCCCTCTCCCCCGGCCGCTAAGCGGCTTTCCCCCTTTCC
>JAFRYG010000109.1 GCA_017441205.1 Pseudomonadota bacterium | reverse complement strand
TATGCATTAAGCATTACGAATTATGCATTAAGCATTATGAATTATGCATTAAGCATTACGAATTATGCATTAAGCATTACGAATTATTCATTAAGCATTACGAATTATGCATTAAGCATTACGAATTATGCATTAAGCATTGCGAATTACCACCTGCTAACAAAAACATCATTTGCGTTTTTATGAAGATTCATGCAGTCTATCCGGGTTAAACGGGGGTCTGCAGACAAGCCATGAAATACTTCAGCAAAACGATTTCAAAAATCCTGTCTCTGGCCACGGCAGGCATCATTATATTCTTCGCAGCACAGGCATCTGCGCAATCCAGGGTCTATCTGGGAACCGACAATACCGGAACCGCATCGTCCGAAGCCGATGCCAATGCCGCCGAGAGCAGCAATCCGTCAAATACCGCGCAGATAGAACGCCAGACGCAATGGAATGCCATTTCGAAAAAAAATCTGCCGGCCATGCCGGAAGCACCTGTCGAAGCCATGGATCTGAATGCCATCATGCAGCCCGAACGATGCGGATTCATGGAATGCCTGCCGATGGTCCCCTTGCAGGACGACGTCTATTACACGGTTCAGGAACGGGTAACGGTATCCCAGCAGGCCGCCATGTGGGGCGTTCCCTCAAATGTACTCACGGCACTCAACGATAATCTTTCCCCCGAAACCATCCTCACTCCCGGTCAAAAGCTGCTCGCCGATGCCAGACTCGCTTCGGAACCCGTCCCCTATTCAAGGGGAAAAGCCAGCCGGGGACGCCTTTATCACGGTCGCCTCATGCCCGAGGGTGAGGGATATTTTCTGCGTTCATCGCGCCCGAGATCCTGGGGCACCGATACGACCATACAATCGCTCATGACCGTATTTCATGCGTATCATGAGACTTTCCCTGGCGCACATCCCATTAACGTCGGCGATATTTCCAAACGGCGCGGCGGAAAAATCAAACCGCATGCATCCCACCAATCCGGACGCGACGTCGATCTCGGGTTCGTTCACACCGTTGATCCCGATGAACACCATCCTGAGCACTTCATTCGCGCTAATGCCGATAATCTCGATGTCGAAAAAACGTGGTTCATCGTCGAATCCCTCATCCGAACGGGCAATGTCAAAACCATTTACGTCGACAGAACCGTGATGGCCATGCTTTATGCCTTCGCTTCGAAAAATCTGTCCCCCCAGCAGAAAGAACGCATTTTCTCCAATCCACGGCACGAAAATTCGGCATCATCCATCCTGCAGCATTGGCCCGGACACAGAAATCATCTGCACGTTCGGTTCTATTGCCCGCCCGAACAGCCAGGATGCAGAAATTAGCAGATCAGGATTCTGAACATGTCTGAAGGAAGCCGCATCGCACTTCGGTACGCATGCTGTTTTCCTTCGGTACAACAGCTCTTTTCGGCCTATGCGCCCGGCGCATACGGCCTTTTGTCGCGCCGCTATTGCCTGTACGGCAATACGCGCCGCGAGCGGCGGTTCGCCGCTTTGTTTTCCGGACCCCATCCCCCCGGAACCCGCTCCATTCGTGGGCATTCACCTGTGTATTCATGAATAAAACCAAGCTTTTCCCCCTACTCATACTGCTGTCATGGCTGGTCATGCTTTCCCCCGATACGGGCATCGCAAAACCCAAAACCATCCAGTCTGTCCAAACCGTCGCAGCCTCCCGCGACGCCAAAACCATCGGAAAAGCCCTCGATCCGAACACGCAGAACCTGATTCCCTACACGCGATATTTCGTCTCTGAACCGCCGCAAAAAATCATCCTCTCCGATCAGGGAGCCATCTCGGCCATTTTTGAGTCATTCCCGGATGCCGAATTCATGCTGCACAACCTGTACCGGTACAAAAAAGACGATCTCTACGGCGTCGCCGATATCCGGGGAAACGTCATCATCGAACCCTCCTACGCCGATCTCTGGGTTTTCGAAATCCAGTACGCCGGCACCACCCAATACCTGCTGTGGATCGAATATCCCAGACCCGACGAAAACCAGGATTCCTTTCGGGCACAGATTCAACAGCTCATCGATCTTAAAACGGGCAAAACCCTCAATCAGGAACCGCTCTACGGACTGCTCGTCACTCAGTTGTACAGCGCATTTCAAAAAGACGGCTGGGAAGGACTCGTTCCCGTTCAGCCGGTTTCGGCCGACGGCCCCCAGGGATACATGGATATCCTTACCGGCAAAATAACGATTCCCGCTCGCTATTACACCGCAAAATCCTTTTCGGAAGGCCGGGCCGTCGTGCAGATTACCCATCAGCATGCGCACGAACTCTGTCAGGAAACACTCCCCCCGCATATCCAAAGCAGCTGCCGGCTTCCGCACCAGTCCCCGCCCCCGTGCGACAATTCACGAATGGCCATCGCAGAAGAAGAAGACTGCATCAATGCCGAATCAAATGATGGCAGTTACTACGGCTATGGCGTCATCGATCGAAATGGCACACTCATCTCCGGATTCAATTACGACTGGATCGGCCCCTATCAGAACGGTTTCGCCATCTTTATGGATACCAGCCGCCCAAATACCGACGAAATCTTTGGTTTCCTCGATACCGACGGCCACGAACTCCCCGCCAGATTCATCGACGCCGAAAACTTTCACAACCATACGGCCGCCGTCAGAACCCAGACCCCGAACGACGAAGGCTGCGACTGGTTCAATATTGATGAAAACGGCAATCTCCGTGCCTCCGCGTGCAAACGCAATCCGGAAGAACCGGAACCCGTTTCCCAAACAGTATATCCGCCGGCAGCAACGCCATTCACAATATTGAACACATCCAAACCGGTCACGGGCAATTCGCTGGATGTTTACATTTTTTCCGAAACCGTCATCGATGCGAACGACGAAAAGCATGCCGTCATACTCGTCAATCACCAGGGACATGTCGTTTGGCCGCATAACTGGGATAACCCGTGCGATGACACCCAGGGATATATTTCGTGGCCGGAATCGGCATGTTCCATCGACAAAACCCAAAGAAAAATCCGGGATTTTCTGACTCAGAACATCTTTGGCATGTTCATCAACAACATGTCCGGCGGAATTCTGCAATTCCTGACTTCTGATAAAATCTACCGGACTGCATTCACCCTGGCCAATAAATTCGAATATTTCAAAAGCATCAGTCTGCCGCCGCTCGGAGATTATCTCTCGCAACAGCCGCACTACGCGCGGCTGGCTTTCGGCCCAAAGAATACTGCCCCGAACAATCCCCGGATCGCCGAACCCGGCCGCGGATTCGGAATCATCGATACCGATACCGGAAAAGTCCTGTTCAGACCCGGACAATATCCATTCGTCAGTCATCTCGTCGGAAATCTCTTTGCCTTTAAGAAATCCGGGCAGGCCGGAATCATGGATGAGCGCGGCAATATCCTCGCAGAACCTCGCTTTGCGGACATTCGCTGCGAACAGGATGAAGAGGGAAATGACTATCTGATCGCCGCCATGCCCGAACTCGAGATCTCCGGTCCCCAGGTTGAAGACCTCGAAAAACAAACCGCAGAACTCTCCCGTTCCTATGCAAAACGGTATCATCTGCCCGAAAAACAATACCACCGGGTATGTCTCTTCCGTCGGTATGACATATCTACGGGGCTTCCCATCGAAGGATCCGAAAGCCTGCAAATCTGTCATCCCAATGAATACGCAGCACCGCTTGCGCTGGATAATGCGCAGCACATCAGCCAGATGGAATCCAGTCCCTGGACGACACACGCCATCGAAGATATCAACGGCAATCTGCTCAGCGAATATCTGCTCAACGAACAGGGACAGTTATACGAACCGTCCGATGCACTCTCGGAATACAACTACACCATCGAAGTACTGGATTCAGAACAAAGGATGGCCATCGTCCATATCTCGAACAACCGTTATGCCGCCTATCATCAGATGGATGACGAGGACGAAACCCAGTCCTGGTACGAGCTGCGATGTCTGGATTCCCACAAATACGCCCCGTTTCCGTTTATGGATTACGGCCCCCAAACCCTCGCAGAGGGACTCGCATGCGTCACACTTGCCGAAACGCAGGACAATGGGGACGGGAATTCTCTGGAAATTACCTCGAAAAACTATTTTATTTCGTGCAGCGGACAGAAAATCGTCGAAGTGAATGACTGCCGTCTGGATGCGACGCGCTTTGTCAATGATCATGCATGGATTCGGGCAAAGGGCGAATCGACCTGGAAACGTTACGACAAATCCGGCAATGTCGACGGGAACTTCGAAATCTATGCGGCGGATTCAGAAGATCCGCATCGAATGAACGCCAGATATGAATCCAGCGGCATTTATCGTTTTCCGACATCCAGGCCCTCACCGAAAGATGGCTGGAAATATCTGGATATTCTGGTCAATTCAGAGGGAAACATCATCTGGCCAAGGAACTGGAACGATCCCTGCCACGATACGTTTGGAAATATCGTATGGCCCCCCGAAGTATTGGCGAACTGTAGTGCCGCCCCCGAAGGCGGCACTAAGTGAGCCGGTGAGCCGTAGTGCCGCAGGCACAAGGCGAGCCCCAAATGAAAAAACAAACATCGCCGTCGGCGTTTTATGGTACACTGCACGCGTCGTAACGATAGCATTTGACTGATAAACAGGAGGATCCGGATATGAACTCAGATTTTGAATCATTTTGGGAAGCACTCAAATCATCAAAAGATACGGCGGTTTTTACGGGAGCCGGTGCATCGACGCTCTCGGGAATCAAGGATTTTCGCGGCAAAGACGGCGTTTATTCCAAACCCTGGCAGGGCTATTCCGTCGAAGATATTCTGTCGATTCCGTTTTTCCGCAAGGATCCGTCCATATTTTATGCATGGGCGCGCGAATTCTGCTATTGCCTGGATCGGTTCAAGCCGTGCATCGTCCACACAGTTCTCGCCAAACTCGAGGAAAAAGGCATGATCGGCGGCGTCATGACGCAGAATATCGACGTTCTGCACCAGGCAGCAGGCTCCAAACGCGTCCTCGAAGTCCACGGTTCGCCATCGAACCATCATTGTCTGAAATGCCGCAAAACGTTCAGTTATGACGAAATCGCGCCCACCGTCATGGATGGCAAGGTTCCTTACTGTGACTGCGGCGGCGTCATCAAACCCGATATCATTTTTTACGGCGAATCGCTCGATGCCGATACGCTCGACGCATGCTTTGACTGGGCTACGCGCTGCGAACTCATGATCGTTCTGGGCAGCTCACTGACCGTTCAGCCGGCAGCATCCATTCCGCTCTATGCATGGAAAAGCGGTGCCAAAATCTGCATCGTCAATGCACAGGCGACGCCGCTCGACAGCACGGCAACCTGGCATTTCGACGATCTGAAAACATTCTCGGAAGCCATCGAAAATCATTTGGATAACGAATAGATTATTCGTTCATCGACGCATCTACGATCGTATAGGGAATTTCAAGGGCAAATCCGTATCTGCGAATCTGCCGTTCTGCCGCATCCAGAAGCAGCTGCATAAAATCCGCATAATCCTGCGGCAGAATGTTCTGACATCCCAGCGATGAAGCTCGATTGAACGCGCACGTATGGATGTTGATCTTGATGCGCAGAGCATCCACATACGTCAGATCGCGGTGAGCAATTGCCATTTCCGCATTCCGGACGTCTTCATCACTGATATCGAGGCTCTCGCCGTGACTGCGAATAACTTCGATATCGGATGTACCTTCGAGCGCGATGTACTGCACGGAATCTTCGGTTCTGTCGTAAATCCAGTTTTCCGGCCATTTTTCGGCCATCTGAAGAACGGCATCGATATGTGCGGGTTCCCGGGTGCGATGTCTGCCGATTTTATAGAAATACTGTCCATGGTTCAGGTGCGCTGTCCCATGGGGCCAGATGGCGCAGGGATTGACATTGCCGCAGAACAAACGGACATTTTTCCGACCCGAGGTGCGCCATAATACGGCGATCATGGCATCTGCATAATCCGGGCGCGCAGCACTGAAATGAACCCTTGATCCGTAGGGTGTTTCTGCAAAATCCCTGGCCGTCGAAGTCCGGAACCAGCCTTCGCTCGTCTTTTGTACGCCGCGCACGGCGAGTATCTGCAGCCCTTCATCCAGCGGCATCACCCAGGCATGGCGGGACATCAGTATCGCTTCGCAGCGGTCATAGACCGCACCATCGCTCAGAGTATTCTCGAACAAACAGCGCGGCTGCAGATGATTGCCGATGAGCTGAATGCGAAGTTCGGGAAAGCTGTCGATCAGGGCCAGCCGCGTGGCAGCATCCACAAATCCCGTGATTTCAAGGCCGTTGTCGCCCTGAAATTCACAGAGTTTCTGCGCGCAGGATGCTTCGTCATCCGCATGAAGCGAATGTCTGAGCCTGCGTATCCAGTCCAGACATAATCCCTGCCGTGCCCAAATACCAGACATGCCGTCCCGGTTCATTCGCACCTCAATCCCAATTATTTAACCAGCGAAGTCACGTTTCTGAACATGACATTGCAATGTGTTTTGTCGCAGCTGTTCCACAAAAGATAGAATTTATTGTTATGTGTACAATAGGCCTTAATCGCATACTGGCCATCAATATTGGACGAATTGATCTGCTGTGTGGCTTTGGCTTCGGTATCAATTGCAGTCCAGTAGGTATTGCCGGGGAAGATATAATAATCATCGATTTCCCCATCGGGAGCCTCAATCTCCTGCCACATTACCAATGAAAGTCCCGAAGCAGCCATACATGAACTAATTCTGTGGACGCTCCCCTTCATAGCATTCAGCTTAACTTCAGCCAGCTTGGTCGTATCCTGGTATCGTTTGTATTTGACTCCGGTTTTATCCTTGGATGGCATAAATGCATAGGCGAACGAAATCAGCCCCGAGTCCAGCGCGACAGAATCCAGCCCGTAACCGCTTTCATAACTGGAAGCGACTTTTTCTGAAACCGGCTCCTTGACCACGTTCCCCTTCATATCAAGTCTGGCTGTTTTAATATAATCGACCACCCCATCCGTACCATCGTGATACTGTATCCAAGTTAGGTAGATATTATCGTTGGCGATTTTAAAATCCAAATCCGAAACCGAATCAAGATCGGCAAAACCGGCATTGGGATTCAGCCTGAACACGTCTGTCTTCATATATTCACCATCAGCTTCTTTTGCAGCATCCCCTGAATAGGATTCCGGTTTTGAGAAAATGCCCATAGCTATGGTGGCATTATCCCCTGATATGTCGTGTTCCCAGAATGCATACAATCGATCATCCGCAGCGAATCTAACAATAATACTATCCATCAACGTTGAATATGTTTTGGCAACGCCTCGCTGATATTTCATCTTCAGCTGATTGTCCAAAACCATCAAAGCAACACGTCTGGAACCATCCGGCAGGAATGACCACCCGACTGCAATATTGCCGCTTTTGCTGATATCCATGCTTTCCAGAACCATATCGACATCATTTTTAGGTGCCGAATATATTTCGATGGGAGCCGCATCCATCGGAATATTGGGGAACTGGAATCTTTGAACAAATATTTTTGCCTTGCTGCTCTTGGTCTCAGTACTCCAGACGAGTGCATACCATTCCTCATTCGGCTCAACAGCCGCGAGCACATTCGTGGCATTGGGCGGAATTTCTGCAACGACATATTCCTTGTCATCATCGGGAAGTTCTTGTGTCTCCCATACCAGACAGCCCTTTTCATCCTTTACACAGATTTGTGTTCCGTCGCTGCTTGTTTCCCCGATTCTGCAGGCATCTATACACGGATTATCATCTGAACCACAGTGTTCATCATATTCCTGAACCGTTCCTGCAACCCATTTGGTGCAGCCATCGGGACTGGCCTGACAGGTCAGATAAACCTTCTGATCGGGATCGCAATTAACTTCCGAAAGTGTACAGGTTTTACATGAATCATCAGTTTTTTCACATTTACTGCCAAACAGCGAGTTGCTTTCTTTCCAGACCCGGCAATGATTCTCATCTTCCATGCAGAATTTATAAACATTGTTATCAAAATCGCACGATTCTTCATCGACAATGCACTGATGCACACATTCCTTCCCGGCCTCTTCAGGACATTTGGATGCATACTCATTCTTACTCTTTTCCCAGGCGAGGCATTCAGAATCCCCGTAAGTACAATAATTCCACGTTTTGTTTTCTCTGTCGCACTTCGTCGTATCCAGTTCACACTCATTCGTGCATGTCTTTGTTTTGGTATTCTTGCAATACTTATCGTAATCGTCGCTCAGCGTCATCCAGCGCGTGCAATCTTTTTCGCTGTCCTTCATGCAGCGATCATACGTTCCATCGGCGTTGCAATGTATCGTATCTTCAGAATCCTTCAGTGAGCAGTTGGTCACGCACACATCACCGCAATGCAGTCTGAAATCCTCCTTTTCAGGTTTCAGCACCCTGCATTCACCATCAAATACACATTCATAATACACATTCTTTTTATGATCGCAGTATGCATCACTCGACTTGCAGGACGAGGAACATGTTCTCTTCACGCTCTCACCATCGCAGCTATTGGCCAAAACCACTAAAGCTGCGATTGCAGCCCATGACAAATGATTGATGCCTGAATAATGCTTCATTTCCATTTCTCCCGATATATTTCATGACAGTCAGTGCCGTCAGTAAAAGTTGATGTACTCCGCCTTCAGTCAATACAGACCGTATGTATTATGCCTGAACGCATCTGAAATAGCCATAAAATGCCATTGAATAATTCAGCATTTATCCGCCAGATCAACGATTTACGCATTTGCTTTACTTCCACAGCCAATGCATCTGCTTCTGTTTTCCCAGACCATACAAAGTCACGGCGAGGCGGAGCGTGTGAACACAGCGACGCCACCGGGGCGTATGCCGCAGGCATAGCCCACGGAAGCCGGTGTATGCCGCAGGCATAACCGGCCCCCCAAAAACAATTAAATCAAAAAAAACAGGCAGACCCTGAACAGGATCTGCCCATCACCTCACATCGAACATCCGTCCACTGATCCCTTTTGCCAATCATCACCCAAACAGGCAAAAGTTCAGTTCGCAATGCTCAATGAATCATTTTCCCATCACATCGCTGTCGGTTCTCGCGACGCAGGCACAGATGGGATCGTCTGCCCCGGGCATTTTATGGATCTCCTTGCGGGCGAATTCCCAGGCTTTTTGCAGGATCCATGATACAGTGCGCTCCTGACGCTCAGCCTCCTGGCGAGCCTCTTCGAGCAAGTCTGGTGGAAAATAAAGTGTCAATTTCTGTTTTGTGGCCATCCGTGGTCTCCCATTGTGATACATTGAGATCGCCCAGCCAATGGAACTGGACATACAATTCATAACGCCATATTCGTGAGGCTGCAAAAAATGGCATTTTCATATCATCCCCCAAGACATATTGACGGCAATTACTGCATACTCCCCAAAGACATCAGAAAATGGGAAGCCACTGAAATCGCCGGAATTTCTGAACGCGGCCGCGAATTGATGGAAATTGCCGGCCGCGAAGTGGCCATGCACGTACTCAGTCATTATCCCAATACCCGGGAAATACTCATATTCTGCGGTACCGGAAACAACGGCGGCGACGGCCTGGTTGCGGCATATTACCTGGAGCGATGCGGTCTGAGCATTCATCTTTTTGGTTTCGAAGACAACGTCGCCAAAACGCCGGATGCACAAACCATGTTCCAGCGCGTCAGTCACCTGCCGAGAACGATTCTTCGCCAGAGCGCAGATGCCGGAAAGATCCTGGAATGGGAACACCGCCGCGACATCCTCGTCATCGATGGCATTTTCGGAACCGGATACCGCCCGTCCCACAATGTGCTCATGGCAAGAATATATCATTGTATTGAGCAGCTTTCATGTCCTGTGGTCAGCATTGACATCCCTTCGGGAATCGATGCCGCAACCGGTTACTGTGGATCTCTCAATGATACCAATCCTCCCAAAGCCATTGCCGCGACAGACACGATCACCTTTGGTGTCCCCAAAACCGGTCATTTTTTTGGTGAAGGCCCAGAACACTGCGGAGATCTCTATTGTGTGGACATCGGTCTGCGAACCTGGCCAAAATCCGCGATGCGCTGTCTGATTCTGAGCGATGAATATTGCCAGAATAACTACTGGAGCGAATTTTCTCGTTCACTGAGCACGCACAAGGGAACGTGCGGCCATGTCGTCGTCCTCGGCGGCAGCGAATCCATGAGCGGAGCCGTATGGATGGCCTGCAGGAGTGCACTGCGTTCCGGATGCGGCCTCGTCACTGCAGCCATGCGATGCGCATCCCATGGGCCCGACGAAATCATGATGCGCAGAATTCTGGATGATTCCGGCCAAATCTGTACAGATGCACTTCAGAATATCCTCGATAAAGCCGATGTCCTCGTGATCGGCCCCGGTCTGGGACGCGATCAGACCGCCATCGATCTTCTCAATGCATGCGGCAGTTATCCGGGTAAAATCGTGCTGGATGCAGACGGACTCTGGGCCTTGTCGCAGATCAATATCAAATTCGCCGCATCCGAATGCTTTATGACGCCGCACCCGGCTGAAGCCGCAAGACTGCTCGATATATCTCCCAGAGAAGTCCTCTATGATCCCATTCAGTCCGCCAAAAAACTGGCAGAAAAACATGCCATGACGGTCATCCTCAAATCCCATGCAACCGTCATTGCTTCGAGAAAAAGCGGAAAGATGCGTTTCGGACTTATGCCCTATCCCAATCCGGCCATGGCTACCGCCGGATCCGGCGATGTTCTGGCCGGAATCCTCGGCGGCATACTCGCTCAGGCGCGATGCGGCGCCGTCAGCCACTGGTTCGATGCCTTCGAAACCGCAGCACTCGCGGTTAACTGCCACAGCCGCGCCGGACGCAGCGCAGAAAAAATCCGGGGCAACACCTTGTGTGCCCCGGATATCATCGATGCAATTCGCACGCGTTAGGTTGGAAGTTATGAGTTAGGAGTTAGAAGTTATGCAATCATAAAGGGCCTTGCTAAAGTACCTGATAACGCACTTCACCTCTATAAGCTATAAGCTATAAGCTCAAAAAGCACTCAGCATTATACATTCAATATTACGAATGCTCATGGAATCAGGCAATTATCCATTATTGAGGTCATGCATTCACCTCTATAAGCTATAAGCTCACATACATATAACGCAGCCAAAAAGAAAGCCGCCCCTGGGGCGGCTTTCTTTCACTCAATTCAGATTATTCGCACGTAATCTTGATCACCTGCGGTTTCGCAGTCAATGTTTCTTGCCCAATCATTGGGTGAGGAGGGGGATTATCTTCCAACTCTCCACTCACTCACAACTTCCAACTTATTCGCACGTAATCTTAATTGCCTGCGGTTTCGCAGTCGTCGGTTTGGCAAGTTTTAATGTCAGAACGCCCAGTTTGTAATCGGCGCGGCATTTTGTCGCATCCAAACCTCTCATAACACGGAACTGCCTGTAATAATGACGCGGTGCAAGTCCTTCGACTTCTGCTTTTGCCTCGACCGTGAGGATTTCCTTATCGAGTTTGACATCGATATCTTCGGAATTCAAACCCGGCATATCGACGGTCAGTACATAATCCTCTTTGGTTTCCTCAACATCCACATCGGGTTGTACCTGCTGTACGCGGATTTTTACCGGTTTCTGTTCCTCTGCTTTTTGTACATAACCATTCTGCTGCTGATTATTCTGAACTGTATTTTCCAACATACTCACTGACTCCTATTATATAAACTCTCAAAAGAGTTAAATGTTTGAAATTAATATACTGAACAAATAGACCCTAAACAACTCAACCCAAAGTCGTTTCATGATGCAAAAGCATCATGAAACCTCAGATTTTATGCGTTAATGGCAATCTGTTTGGGTTGATTTTCTGCAGATTTCGGAAGCGTTACACGCAGGATACCATTCTTGAAGGTTGCTGCAGCCTTTTCTGCTTCAACTTTGGCAGGAAGTGCAATGCTTCTCTGAATATCGTAATTGCCGCGCTCCGCAAGATATACGGTGTTGCCTTTTTCATGTTCCACAGTACGTTTCGCGCTCAGTGTCAGCGTATCATTGTGGATCGTCAGATTCATATTTTTATCATCAACACCGGGAAGTTCGGCTACAAATTCCAGGTTTTCGCCTTTATCCAGAAGATTCATTCTGTGCATGCCGCAGCAGGCATCATCACTGAACTGCCTCCAGGCTCTGTCATTGAGCATCCAGTCTGCAAAAGAACGATTGAACAAACGGTCAATATCACTCCAAAGTGTAAACATAACATTTCTCCTTATATAAATAGCGTTTATACTAAAACGTCGTAAACAAACATCTGATGAAATATGCAGCGCACCTGAACGTGCGTTTCATTCATTCCATCAACCAACGAGCAAATATGTTTAGCACGTTCAGTAATTCGTCAAGTCGATATTTCATTTTTTTTTAATCGTTAGTCGTTAGGCGTTAGTTTTTTACAAGCAATTACCGGGATTCTTTCTGAAGAACGGATCTCTTGGATTTCGCCATCCGGCAACAGGCTATCGCCCGCTATGCTCTACTCCCAACTCCCAACTCCCAACTCCCAACAATGAAATACCCAAAAGCCCCCAAACGTTGTATAAGTGCCACCGGCCTACAGGCCGTTCATTTCTGTTGAATTTCGGAGGTTTCATGACTGGAATCAGCCAATATATCCACGGTCACAATCCGCTCGATCATATCCTTTATTCACCTTTCCTCGCGCAGCTCATCGTCACGCGCCGCTGCAACCTCAAATGCGGTTACTGCAACGAATTCGATCACTGCTCGGATCCAATCCCCGCAGACGTGCTTCGTTCGCGCATCGACAAACTCAAGGCACTGGGCACTCTGGCCGTCGAATTCAGCGGCGGCGAGCCTCTGCTCAACCCCGAAATATTCAATTTGATACGCTATGCCAGGGAAATCGGCGTGCCCTCAGTCCAGATGATATCGAACGCCACGCTCTTTACTGAAGAAGTCGTCAATAAACTCAACGATGCCGGTCTTCAGCACCTCCAAATCAGCGTGGATGGCGTCAAACCCAACGATGTCACGGTCAAGGTCCTCGACAGGCTTCGCGATAAACTCGAAATCGTCAGTCGTCTGGCCAAATTCAAAGTCGTCATGAGCGGCGTCATCGGATCGGCCCCGGCCGAGGAAGTTCTCGAAGTCATCCATTTCGCCATCGATCACGGCTTTACTCCGCGCGTCCTTCTGCTCCATGACGGCACAGGCCAGCTCAAACTCAGCGAAGAAAACATGAAGCTCTACGAAGACGTCCGAAAACTCATGGGACAGCACTTCAGAGACTCGCACGACTACCGGACGACGATGATGAAAACCGGTCAGGCCGACTTCAAATGCCGCGCCGGAAGCCGCTATCTTTATATTGATGAGTTCGGCATGGTCCACTGGTGCTCGCAGCAGCGCGAAAAATTCGCCAAACCGCTCTCCGAATACACCTTCGAGGACTGCAAAGAACAGTTTTATACCGCAAAATCATGGTGTTCCGCCCACTGCACCGTCGGATGCGCACGTTCATGCTCAAAAATGGACGAATGGCGAAAACAGTAATTCTTTTCTTTTGTCGCAGGCTGCCGGCACCGCCGGTACGCCCTGCGGCGCTCGCTATTGGCCGCGCGGCGTCCAATACACTCACTTGAATGCGGCTATCGCCTGCGGCGATACGCCGCATTTTCTTTTTTGGAAAACGGCAAAAAAAAGCCCAATCCGGAAGATTGGGCCGCAATCGAATGATTAGCTCTGGCGTCCTTCGATGGCACTCAGCAAAATGGCTGCTGCCGCAATCAGCGGCGCCATATTGTTGCCATCCGGCGTCAGGATATGGACATCGAGTTTAAAGATAAACGGATTGAAATGCTGTTTGAATTCCGCAACGACCGTATCTCCGTTCTTGAGCTGGAAATCCTGCGGGATCAGGTTGGTGAGGAAACGGCGCAGAAATGCCATGAACATCGAATCCTCTTCCAGAACCAGGTCAGTGCCGGTCGATGTATGAAGTTTCCAGGAATCGCGCAGAATTGAGCTCCAGCCCTTGCGCTGCCAGACGCCCCAGTGCTTCGAGTCCGAAGTGGTCACGACATCGTAGGATGCAGAAAAATCAATCACCTGCTGTGCCTTGATGGTCAGAATTTCGGTCGATTTTGTCTCATCTGTAAAAATGCGGATATCTTCTTTGAGCTTGAATGCTTTCTGACGACAGTGTCCGATCTGATTGCCGTTCATGTCATAAATGTCAAAAGCACCGCCGATCGAAAACATGCGCCGACGAATCATATAATCTGAGCAATCCAACAAACCCATTAATCTTTCTCCTTCTCACTGTCGGTTAACGGCTCCATTGCCATGTGACAGACAAATATCATATCTCATACAAAATATAAATTTATATTTACCGGAGCTGACAGTTCTGTCGCTTTAATTCTGACTATGTTTAACCAGCGAGAATATGGCTTTCATTTTTATGAAGAAATAGAGAAGTCCGTAGGAATTCACGGTTTGCAGACAACGGTTTGAGCACAGCGAATACCGGGGGGTCAAAAAGGGGCATTCTAATTATCCCCGTAGGGGATTCCCAAAAGGCTTTTGTTGGGCAATCCTTAAAGCAACAATCTCATGTAGAAATAAAGAAGTCCGTAGGACTTCACGGTTTGTAGCCCCCGGTTTGAGCACAGCGAATACCGGGGGGGCAAAAAGGGGCATTCTAATTATCCCCGTAGGGGATTCCCAAAAAGCTTTTGTCGGGCAATCCCTGCGGAACGCAGGGGCGAACGGGATTTGTTTCTCAAAACCGTTTTCCGGATCTGGCATAATCCTTCATCAGACCCCAGAAGCAGTATGCCGCACCGCCCAGCAAAAGAATGCCGAGAATCCAGTAAGTCAAAATGAAACTCACGACAGAACCGACTCCGAACAGAGCAACCCCCACTTTATTTGCCCGACCGGCTTTTTTCAGGTCTGTTCCCATATCTCCTCCTTATGATGATGATCGATGTACGGAAAGATTCAAATACCAACAGCATTTGTCGCGGCGTATCCGGCAACGGCGGATAGACGCGACGGGCAGGCCGTATTGCCGCAGGCAAAAGGCCGCCGCCACAAAACCTCACGGAACCTCAGTATTTTTGGCTATCCAGTCGCGCGCATCCTTTGCCTGTTCCGTATCCGGATACTTTTCGACGAGGCGAGTGAGGACCTGCTTTGCTGAGACCGGATCCTTGAGTTTAAGATAGCTGTGCGCAAGCAGAATGTGCGCTTTGGGAACGACTGCAGATTCGGGATAGGTATCGAGCAGGCCAACCAGACGATTGACCGTTCCCTGATATGCCTTGTGTTTGAAGTTGTATTCCGCAACATAGAGCTCGTGACTGGCAAGGCGGCGCCGGACTTCCTCATACTGTTCCTGCGCCTTCGGTGCATTTTCATCTGTCGGATAACGCTTCAGAAACAGATGCAGTGCAGTCTCTGCCTGCGAAGTCGATTTGCGATCGCGCTGCCAGGGATCCGGCAGGATGAAGAAATCGCTCGGCATCATTTCGTAATAGCAGTTCGCAGCCTGATATGTCGCATAGGCAATATCAGAATGCGCCGGATAGGTGCGAATAAATGCCTGATAACTGACGGCAGCCTGAGAATATTCGCCGCTTTCGCGATATGCATCCGCAATGCGCAGATCGCAGAGTGTCGCCCAGCGCGTCGCATAAGGATACTTCAGTTTGATGGCATGAAACGCCTTGATGGAATCCTCATAGGAACCGCTCTCGAGCGTCTTGACCGCAGCACGGTATGCGGCTTCCGCCTCACTTTTGGGCTCTCCCTGAAAGACGGTTTTGTGGGAGGTACCGCAGCCACAGAGCAATAATACAAATAACAGAGCAATAATGCGTTTCATAGCGCCTTGTAATGACATTCTGGACGGGGATCGGCTCTCGCCGCTTCTACAGAATCATACCCTTGGAATTGATGCGAAATCCAGCGGGAAGATTCTTTTCAACATCCTCTCGCAGAGATTCATCCACCAACCAACCTTTGTCACGAAATGCCGTCGCAATCAACGTCAAAACACGCTGACTGTTCTCTTTGGTCATTCTTTCGGCCAAAGCCCTGATGCCGTCTTCATGCGCCTGCTCGATCACCGTATCGGCAGCAACAAACCGAATCGTCTCATTATCGTCCCCGAGATAGGGCAAAATTGCCTTGCAGATGCGATCTTCCTTAAAGGATTTCAGAACGAGCATGAGCTGTTCCTTGCGCTCCGGATCGCGGACGTATTCGGGACCAATCGAGTCGAGCAGCTCCACCAGGAAATTCACAAGCTCCTCGTGTGTCAGCAATTCACTCAGCGTGCGATATGGCCAGTTAAAATCCTTATCATTATTGCGCAAAAAGCTCTTAAGCGGCTCGATGCTCGCCGTTCCCAGATTGACGAGCAGATTCTTGGTCAGTTCCTTTTCGTCCGCATCGATCGTGCCGTTTTCGCATCGGCACGTAAAGCGCTCGATAAGCGGGCGCGGAGCCAGTTCAGGCCCCATCTCCGAAAGCTGGACGATCGCATACCGCCGCTCGTCGGCATTGCCATACATATTGACAACACGACGCCGAAGCTTTTCGGTCTTTTCTGCCGGAGTCGGTTTAAAAAAGCGTCGTATTGCATTAAAGATACTCATGTAAATACTCCAATTATGCGAACCCGTGCCCCATCGGAACAATAAGATCTCAAGGCAGCACCGGACAATTTTCTTTCTCACTGATACACAAAAAACGCGCCATGCACGTGGCGCGTTAATGTAGGCATAAAGCCGACTTTTTCAAGTCAAAAATCTATTCTTCGTCGCCCGAAAACATTCCCGAGTCAATCCACTTCTTAAACACATCCATGATTTGCTGTGCCTGTTTGGCAGATGTGAACTTGAACTTGGACTGGGAACGATATTCACCATTTTTCTTTTGAAAACGATCGATCCTGGCTTTCGGGGCACCCCAGACCTCTTTTTGTCTGTCCCACTCCACATAAAGGAACATTATCGTCGTCCATGCGCCTTTCGACAGAACGACTTTATCTATCTGCCGAATAATCTGATTTCCGTTTTCATCAAAGTAATCAATGCTGATTTCGTCGATTGTCGATGCCATTTTATTCTCCTGAATCCAATCGTTTATAGGGGACAAATGCGATGTCCTGTTATCGGCTTACCTTAGTTTCCTGCATATCCGCGGACGGCGTCCACCAGAGCATCCACGATTCTGGCTCGCGTTGCGGGAGTCACAAGTTCCAGGCCTTCCTGCGCATGCGAAAGAAACCCCATTTCGAGGACGACAGCCGGTACCTCAGCGCGCGTAAGAACCGTATAATCACCAGGCTTTACGCCGCGATCCAACACATCAAACCGATGGCGCATTGCGCGGTTAAACTGATTCGCCATGCGTTCCCCAAGAGTGGCAGCGCGTTCGCGTTCCGAACGGATTTCATCCGTAATTTCAATTCCGGATTTTTCCATATCCGAAGCCCAGTAATCGCCCACCCAAAAGCTCTCAAATCCAATGGCTTCCGGATTTGTCGAACTGTTAAAATGAAGACTCAAAAACAAATCGGCCTTCAAATTGTTTGCCATTTCGATGCGTTCCGCCAGCGAAATTCCCTGATCCTTCTGGCGCGTAAGCACGATCTGAACATCGGGCATGGACTTGCGCAATCGATCGGCCAGCAGCAGGGCGATCTGAAGTGTCAGATATTTTTCATGAATCCCGGCAACGCCAATGGCACCTTCGTTCGTTCCTCCGTGCCCCGGATCGATCACAATCGTTCGAAGCGGACCTGGCATAACAACAGCATTTCCGTCATCAGAATCATTCTCTGCACTTACATCCATCGGAACTGCTTTGGCCGGTTCTGCGGATTCAGGTGTTTCGGCAATGACATGAACTTTGGCTCCCGCACTGGCTGTCGTTACGGCCTGTGATTCCAGACGAAGCCCATGCTGCGGATCAGCCGCAGCATCCAAACACATCATACTGACCAGAAAAAATAACGGAAAACCTATTCTGAATCTCATCGTTCATACCTCGGAAGTACCCCGTGGCAGGGATATTTTCCACAGACTATGAAATTCAGGCTTTGGGGCAACTTTTTAACGTATGGCTCAGTTTTTCCCGAGTCCGGCCTAAAGCTCAATATTCAACATGCTTTCTGACTTCATCTTTTCCAGACGCGCATGTGCCAGCCCCAGGCGTCTGTCCATTTCCCGTTCCGAAACGCGCCACTCCAAAACAGTTCCTTCGCGATCCGCACCATCGGGCAGGGCGGTTCTGGGAATACGAAATGATCCAGATTCCGCTTCCAAAACTGCATGGATCCCTTCAAAACGTTCGACTACGACGTACGACAGTTCCTGATGATTCCCGGATATCCGCAAAACATCATCCTCACCGGAAAAATGAAACAGAGCCGTCAGAAAACCAGCAAGCAGGTTCATCCATAAATGTGCCATCTCAATTACTCCTGAAAATAGTGAATAGTGAATAGTGGTTAGTTGTGAGAACTCCCAGCTCCCAAATACATGATGCCGTCATCACCGATTTGTTGCACTTTGCATGTCGATTTTTTTAGATCTGTCCTTTCCACGCATTGCGCATCATGCATTACGCATTACACATTACGAATTAACCCAATAATCTTCAGTACAGACGTCCCGAGGAACGTCTCTAACAACAATTCATTTAGTTATGCATTAACCATTATGCATTATGCATTATGCATTAACCATTAAAACCAACGGGCACAGCCATTTTTTAAACACTCCAACATACAGATATTGCCCAAACTATCGCAGCAAGCTAAACTATTCGGGTTATCAACTGGAAGTCCTGAGTTTTCGGACATTGATACGCAATAATCCATTCAAAACGAATCATTTCAAAAGAGGAACACATGAAAAAATCGATCGCGTTCGCAACTCTATTGATATGTATCTCTGTCTGCAGCTGTCACGATTCACAAGAGCCGGAAGAGGAACAACTCTATGTACGCCCTCCTGCTTCCCCTATCACATGTGATGGCGGCTATCATTTTTATACAAAAGCCTGCGAAGCAGATTCCCTTGAACATTGCGGCAGTCACGACAATAACTGTCTCAATATCGCAGGATGGGGTACCGGAAAGTGTGTCGATGGCGAATGCATTATAGAGGCATGCGAGACAGGCCTTAGCCTTAAAGACAACCATTGTGAAATCGACATCCCGGATTGCTGTGGTCCGACATGTGAACAATGCCCCCCCAACTACGTCTGTTCCGATGGGGAATGCAAAGTCAACTGCTCCGAAAATACGACCTTCTGCGATCCTTTCTGCATCGATCTTGCGCGATCCACAGAACATTGCGGCGACTGTGATCATAACTGCAATAACGAAATGCCGGAAAACGGAAAAACCATGCGCTGCGATGATGGCACATGTAAACTCATTTCCTGCGCCGATGGTCTCATTCCCCAGGACAATATCTGTGTTTCCATCAATTCAATGACGCTGAACTACGAGTGCAACCTCGGAAGCCAGCTGCCCTGCTATACTGGCGATCTCCAGTATATGAACATCGGCGAATGCAAAATCGGTTACTATCCCTGCATCGAAGATGAAAACGGGTCACGGTTCTGGGATACTTCAGAATGCATCGGCATGGGCGTTCCTTCGACTGACTATAAATGCGAAACCGAAGATCAGGACCTCGACTGCAACGGCATTCCGGATTCCAAACAGGATCAGGATGGCGACGGATTCACAGTCTGTTCGATGAACGGTTCTCCGACAGACTGCTGCGACAACGCCGAAATGTGCAATACCAGCCAGCCGCAGTACGTTCATCCCGGACAGCCCGGAGACTGTTTCGGCAATCAGATTGACGACAACTGCAACGCACAGGTGGATGAAAGTCCGGATATCCCATGCACATCCAATTATGCCGAGTGTTCATTCTATAACGAAACATGCAGTTCGGAATCTGACTATCAATACAACGATTCAGAAACGGCAATTCCAGGAAAAGCCCTTGATCTTGCCAAAGCATTTGATCTCTGCCTCCCACCGGTAAGTGTGGCATCTTCAGACCCCGGTATTCTGGAATTCAGTCTGACTCAATCCGGATCGTCAGAGCATGTTTCGAGCCGTCAGGTCAATGTCAAATCCGCCATGAAGGATGTTTCCGGCAACCCTCTGATCGTACCGCAAAACGGCGAAACTTTTGCCATTCTTTCCTCCGGAGGAGCAGACGACGTCTTCGGAACTGTGTCGGCTACTGACGAACACTTCAACACTGGCGGCACGATTCCTGAGGTCTACAGCAATGCGCATAATGGTACGCTTCAATCGCATGAATCATGCAAGACATCGAGTATAATCAACGACTCCGTACATCTGCATCTCAAGCTGCGTGCGCCGGATTCTGCGAATGGATTCAAGTTCGACTTCCGTTTCTTCAGCCGTGAATACCCGCAATTCGTTTGCAGCACCTTCAACGACTTCTTCCTCACTCTTTTAACCGACGAAAACGGAAAGCCATTTGTCGATACCAACGGCAATAAACAAGTGAGCGACGAAGATGGCAATATCACATTCGACAATGCCGGAAACCCAATATCCGTCAACAATTCCCTCTTCACGACATGCGCGCCGCGCTCCTGCATCAGTAAAACCTGCCCGGCCAACCTTACCTGCAACGAGAAGAATGAATGCGGTTCCTGCCCGGATGGCCCGGATGCTTTGGCTGCATATTATCCCAACCCCTTCATGAGCAGCTCGTCCGGCGGACGCGGCGGCGGAACAGCATGGCTGACAACTTCTGCTCCTATACAACCGGGACAGGTATTCAACCTCGACTTCTATATCTGGGATACGGGCGATTCTGCATATGACTCCACCGTCATTATCGATAATTTCCGCTGGACGTGTTCAGCTCAGGAAGTTTCGACCGGATACGCTCAGCCGGGTACGTGATCAATAGTACTGCCGATGTAAACTGAGCCCGAAGAGTTGCCATTCTCCAGGCTCAGCTCACATCCCAACATCAGCGCAGTTAACACACCTAGCCAAAGAGAATCGTTCCGTATTTCAATCGTGACTTTGGCAAGGCTTCAATGCGTATTCCTGCAAAATATCCAGAACGCGCCTGGGAACAAATCTGCGAACAGTCTCATAATCCCCGCGCTCCATACAATCCCTAATCTCACTGCTCGAAATCTCAGGCAGATGCGGAATACTCACAGCCATCGTGTTGTCGTATCCTTCCCGAGGAAAGATCAGAAATTCCGCCAGACTGCACAAGGCTTCATATTCGCGCCACTGTGGAAGTGTCGGAACGATATCCGCTCCCACGGCAATATGGATCACGGCATCCGGATTCTGTTGTTTTAACGCCCGCACGACATCGATGGTGTAACTCGTGGACTCATGCAGATCGCGCTCAATCGTCGATATCTTTATCCCACGGATATCCTCAAACATGGCATGAAGCATCCTCAGACGCAAATCAAACGGCATCAGGGATTTGTGGAACGCATGACTGTATGTCGGCGCTATCCATACTTCCGCATCCGGAAAAAACGCTCGCAGGGATGTCGCAAAAAGCAAATGTGAAATATGCGGTGGATTAAACGATCCACCATATAAAATGATGTCCGTCATATACATTAATAACCGGAAGAGCCAAAGGATCGCCCAATATAAAATCGCCACGACTAAAATGTGCAGGCGCGAGTGACCAAGCCATCACACAAGGGCGCACCCAATATTAAATCGCCACGACTGGAAGGCGTCACCTCTGGGATAATAACCGGGGGTGCCAATGGCACCCCGAAGAGCCGCATGGACTCCGCAGTTCAGCATGATAGCAATATAAAGCAAAAAAAAAGCGCTCAAATCTGAGCGCTTTTTTCATACCGAGGATCGGAATCGAACCGATATGGAGTTGCCCCCGCCAGATTTTGAGTCTGGTGCGTCTACCAGTTCCGCCACCCCGGCGTACGGTCTGATATTATCGTAAATTACCGATAACCAGTCAATAAAAAAATCAAAAGCTCTCTGAATAAAAAGAGTTCAGTATCCGCATATAACGGTGTTCCACATCCGTCCTGCGCGTCAGACTGCAGGGCGTCAATATGCGCGGATCTTCATCGATCGGGCGCGTCAGTATGGCTATCTTTTGAATCGCTTCGTCCGATGTACGCAACAGATTACAGGCATCCACAATTTCGCGAATATGGCGGTACAACTTGGGATTCTGACTCATCGATTCAAAACTTTCAGCCTCAATTCCCTGCTCCATACTCCAGGACTTAAGCACCGAACGATTCAAATATATTAATGCCGTCAAAAACGGTCTGTCCTCCCCAAAAATGAATACCTCATCGATCAATGGCTCGCGACGCAATATATCGCGCATCGGAGATACGTCCACCGTAATGCCGGTATTCAGATGAAGCAACAGATTCCGATGCGTACACAGACCACATCGGCTGTCTTCAAAAATCAAA
This sequence comes from Pseudomonadota bacterium, assembly GCA_017441205.1. GTDB lineage: Bacteria > Myxococcota_A > Bradymonadia > UBA4248 > UBA4248 > UBA4248. The sequence goes on along the minus strand of JAFRYG010000109.1, from coordinate 24,623 downwards.
TCATCCGTACAGATATAGGACGTCCCCGCTCGATTCGCCTTGACTGACAAAACCCCGTTCTTCACCCTCGGTTCGATGCTCTTAAGATAACCTCCGCTGCCCATAAATGTATGAAGATGCACAAAACCTATCTCACTGACAGTATAGGCATTCATAACGGGAACATTCAAAAACGAAAAAAGTTCCCCCACCTTGGAATCAAAATGATTGCCATACGAGATAATGGACTGGATATGGGGAAATAGTTTTTTCCTCGTAGGTTCAACACATACAGAATCAATCATCCAGTTCAGAGACGATTGGGCATTGCGAATCCTGTATTTGCCAAACCTCAAACAGAGACGGCGCCATTTTTGAACCGCTCCGTTTGCATCTTCCGGACTGACGATTTCTTTTGACAGTTTCTCCAGTGTACGCGGCAGCAAAAAGGCATGACTCACCCCGCCTGTACGCAGAATCTCACCAACATCCCAATTCCGCGATCGACAAACCAATGTCGCACCGCACTGCAGACATGCCGCAAACAACACGAGACAAACCGTGTGCGGCGATGTCAGATCGATAAAAACGCGCGCCTGATTATCCAGTTTCACATGCGAACGAATATCTTCAGCCTGAGCCATCAGATGCGCATACGAAAGAGAAACCAATCGCGCCTCCTGATGTGATCCCTGCGTATAAACAAGTGCCGCTTCCTCCCCCACGAGCATGATGTTGAACTGGGATTCATCCGCACTCACCGCACGCTCAAACGAAACCAGATTCGCTGGCGTCTTCCCCTTAAAAGTCACTTCCGCACTCTTAACATCCGGATGAGACAGATAGATAATTAAACGATGCTCGACGCCGCGTTCCTCATCATCTTCAAGCCAACGTTTTGCCCTCTCCGGCGATCCGGTAATCACTATCGCAGGGCCCCCATTCATCTCGTCCGCACTCACCGTCTCTTTTCTGGCATGACGAAATCGCATGTCCGGCGGCCAAAAAAACGCACTTGCCGACAACATCTGACATGCAAGCCACGTCACCAGCGTTTCCCAGTGCATTCGCATGTCAATATCGACAATCACCCGAGAACCACGCCTCACACCTCGCTGAGACAAAAAACAAGCCAGATTCTGGGATAACTCAAAAAACTGCCTCCGCGTCCGCGAAATGACAGACTCACCATACTCGATCACCAGCGGATGCTCCGGTGCCTGATTCAGAAGACGCTCCAGTGCACTCACCATCCACGAACGCTGTATCAATACATCGTGTTTTTTTTTCGCTTTCATCCCCAAATCTCCCACATCCGCAAATCTCAGATATCTCTATATCATCTTTATTTAAAGCAATGTACTCAATTCCCCTGTTGCCACATTCAGGCAATAATGGTTAAAGCTAGCATGCCGCGTAACGCGGTCATTTTTCACAACACCATAACATAAAATAAAATGAAACATCTTGCGCCCTGGTTTATTTCATTCGGATTACTCTGCGCCTGTGCTGCTTCTCCACAAACTCCCGTGCACACGCCCGTGTCCATTACCATCGAAACCTCAGATAACATCCAGGACTGGCAGCAGGCTGCAGAACGCATTCAGCAGTCCATCCCAGAATATTCCATCACCATTGCAAAACATAATAATAACCGCATATTCAACCAAATCCATACCTATGATGGCAAATCACAGCTCTGCCTAGAACCCAGGACCCACTACGATTTCGCAGGTAACCTCGTTAGCTTTCAACCACTTTTATGTCATGATATTGACACGCAATTACCAGAAAATTCCCTCGAACAGCAAATAACAGCCTGGCAGCAGCGACTCATCACACCACAATCAGACGAATCCGAAATCGAATTCCGAAACCGAATACTCGCCGAATCCTCCCCAGAAGATCCCTTGTGCTTCTCTGTTTTTCCCGATTTATTCGCTGCCGGCACGCAGCTGCCCCTGCAGGTCGAAGAAAATTACCTCCTGGCTTGCGCACAAAAAATCGATACACCTGCCTCAAATATCTATCATTCACAAACACTCGCCGAATGGCTTCGTTCCATCGCTGCAATGCTCTCTGACCACAATGCATTCATCGCACGTACATTTCGAAGCTCGCTCGACGACAGCTCTTCCGAAGGCGTGATTTACGGCAATGCCATCGAAGCCTATACCGAAATCATGTTCAACAAATTCAGACAGGCCGAAATTACAACACTCAACGCGCTGAACAAAAGTGACAAAGCCAATTTCTGGCTGCTGAGCCGACAATCCGCAATCCTCCTCAGCTACATCGTTTCACATACCGAAACCATGAGCGGCGAACGTCTGACTGCAATCGTCGAAGCCATCGCTCCACAAAAGGGATGGCCCATCAACGTCGCCGATTTTCGTCGCATCCTGCAAATCAAAGTCTGCAGAATGTCAATGCTCGTCCCCGATGTCACTTCTCAGTTGGTCAGCGCCTGCCTGCCCTGGCTCCAAATCTCCGCCTCCCATCCGGATGACTTCGAAATGGCTCTGCTCCTCATTGAACACAGCATCTATGGCTCAGATCCGAATCAGCCTGCCATCGCCCCCGAAGTCCTCCAATGGCTGCAAAACGCAGTACTTTCACAGGAATCCGAACGCATCCGTCACGAATTCGCTCAACGCATGTCCGTACTCCCTCAGCTCTCCGAACAGGAACGTCAGATACTGAGCACACTTTAGAGCTTTTTCTGTTTACTCAGCAATCGCCGCTGAATTCGGGAATGGGTTAACAAACGATTCATGCTGCTTTTGTTACATGCAGCCACATGTATCACCAAAACTTACATCAACCGCAAACTCCCGGCTAACCACAAGGGTTCCCGCTCTCTCCCTTCCCGCCCGCCGACTCGCCGTCCAACCCCAAATACGCACGGTCTTGGCACACTACCCCCTTTCCGACGAAAGGCGTCGTAAAAAAAAGGATACCAATGTGCCTGGCATGCACGACACGCCATCATCATCTGCCGCGTCCGGATTCGATAATGATGTACACCGCCCCTCGGTCATTCGTGCATTATATTGGGGAGCATGTCATTAGACAAATCCGGATAAAAACATACGGCACCTCACAAACAGGAAGGATCATTCCTTCGATCCAATGATGCCGTTGAGAACGCATTTGTTTCACTTTGATGTACGATTTTTTTTAGCACACAGCCGCCTGGTGCCGAAAACTCAAAGTTTAACACTAATTTTTATTGGGTGAGGCAGGCTATTTCGGCTTCGCCTCAATACGCCCGCCCGGCGCGTCTATTTCATACGCCGCGCCCCATCCTGCCAAAAGTCCGCAAAAACAAAAAAAGCGCACCCTCTCCGGGTGCGCGTCCAAATCAGCGGAACATTTGACAGATTAGAAGAATGTACCAATCTTAAGTCCAAGGCTCATAACCTGTTTGCCAAATTCACCTTCAACATCAAAGACGAAATGATCACCTCTGAGTTCGAGGCCCACAAAACCGCGCGAAAGATGGTTGTTCACGCGATTGAACACAGATTCAAACGAGGTGGATCCGTTGGCAGAAGCAATGACGAGCGGACGGCTCGAAGCCCACGAAGTCAGCAGACTGTAGCCTGCGTATGGCGTAATCGCAACGATACCACCAAGTCCCCACGTATAGGAGAGGGCAATGTCCATATTGACATTGATAAGACTAAGTTCGGCAGCACCGACGATCGTACCCGCATGTGCACGAACGCTCAAATCAGGCAGGAACCACCAGCCTTCCGTAATGGCCCATTTCAGGCCGGCACCCACGTAAAAGATTTCTGAATCGGCGAGCCAGTTAAATACGCCTTCAACTTCAAGACTGAAGGGAAGACCTTTGCGCATGTGGAGCTGGAGAGTCGCAAACAAATCAGGAGCAGCATATTTGCCGTCTTTATCAGGGTCTTTGCCTTCATTCTTATTGGTAGCCTTCCAACTGGAGTTATCTTCCGTCGAAAAACTCATCTTCGACTCAACACCAATCTCAAATCCCTCTTCACCAAGAGTTCTGGCCGGTTGAAAATGCATCGGAGCCAAAATCGACGAATAGGCTTTTGAAAACGTCTTAAAATCACTTACAGACTGCTCACTTGTACAACCAGTATTGCCATTACAGAATCTTGCAAGTTTAAAATCATTTCCGCCAGCGAAAGCATTGGTGCTCGTAACAAAGAAAACTGCCAGCGCGGCAGCAAACATCAAAACGAATTTTTTCATCATAATGGTCTTTTTTTCCATATTAATCCTAAAGTCAAACGGCATATCCCGCTATACAGACGGGCTGTAATCTAGCACTCGAACCACATGACGTCAAGTTATGCACCCTCTTATCCGCATGCTCGTTTGCCACAATCTGCCCCCATGTCCATTTTTTACGCGCTTTTACAGAACAAAAGACGCGCAGCCTCCTCAAAAAAAAACGCCACCCACTTCTTTACGAATGCTAAAACTCAAGCCCGATTCCAATATGAAAAGTCGCCTTATCCGTCAGATCAAATGCGTCTTTTGCACCAAAATTATCGAGCTGGCAGTACATATACTCCGCAAAAATATACGAAGTATTGATGCCCCATTCTACGTCGAATGCCTTTTCCATATCCGGTGCAAGCCAGTCCAGTACGAATGCAAGACCTGCAACGACATGAAATCCGAATGTGCCGCCATAGCCTTTTTTGCCGTCATCGCTCGTGGCAATATTGTCTGCACCATCGCGAACCCACCAGAACGAATAGTCAAATCCGGCTTTGACATAAATCGTAAAAGGGAATTCAAAGCGCGTCCAAAGATAGTCAAAACGGTACACAAGTGACAGCCGAAGCGGAAGCCAATGAAGTTCTGTACCATCCAGAGACTCTTCACCGCTTTCTTCGATGGAACTTCCCTTGATATTGCCATATGCAAGATGGAAACCGAGACCAAGACTCCCTACCCCGCGCCAGAACTGCCAATCGTATTCACCTTCGACGATGAAGCCTGATTTGTCCGAAAAATGTGCTTTAAAAGCATTTCCAAGCTCATCCGGCGTATAGGGGCCGGCCTTGAATTCGGCCATCATGTCGACCGGAGATTCCGCAAATGCCTCATCAGGAGCCATCAAAAACGTCCCACCCGCTATCGCTGCTGCCAGAATCGGGGCCGCCACTTTCGAAAGATGACGACGGCGCATTCTGCGATAAACCAGTCCACCGACACCAACAGCAAACAGGCCAAGAATGCTCCATAACAGCACCGGCATGTACATCAGCAGGTACGCAAATCCGTACAACGGCCATAATGCTGTACGTGTCATCGCACGAAGAACGGGATGCTGACCAATAAAATAGGCAAGCGGCGGGCTCAGGCGATAGTAGGTCTCGACAAATTTTTGACCCGCAGCCGACTGCATCAGCACATTATCGCGGAATTTGCGCAAAACCTGAACATGCGGTTCCTGCGTCGAACCATATGCTGCCGTGGCAATAAAGCAAAAACCGCCATCGACGTCGGCATTCTCAGCACGATAGGAATCCCAGAAATCCTTCGATGCCACAGTTTCCACCGTCACGACTTCGCCCAGCAGACTCTCATTGCCGTACCCATCGACCGCAGTGACACTCACAAGATAAGTCTTGTCGGCACTCACTTTGTTCTTGATCGTTATCGAAGTCGTCGAAGAAGTCGCCGAGTGAGCACCGGATATATCCTCCGGCTTGTCGCCTATAGACATCGAAACACCTTCTTCTCCGTAATACACCTTGTAGGATTCCGCATCCGTCGATGATGACCACGACACCTTTATCGATTCACCGCCGGCATCCGCAGAAAGCTCCGTCGGAGCTGCCGGACGCGATGTGCGGAAATCCAGCGTGTACGTCACAGTATAGATGTTCTCCATACCTGCAGACGTCGGATCACTCACAATAAGATACACATACGACGTTTCTTTTAAGTCCTCACAACCCGCAGCATCCGTCGCAGAACTCAGTGTACCTACCGCTCGTTTGACCTCTAACGGAGAAACCGATGATGTCAATGCCTGATTCTCTGATATCGTCACACAGGAATCTTCCGGCACGCTTTCGATCGTCTTGGAACAGCTCTCATTGCCCTTCGCAAATTTTACGGAATATACCGCATCCGGTGAAAGCGTGGCATCCGCTGCAAGCGTAAAGACAAAACTCACATCGCCAGAACTCAAATCAAACAGCTCTTTGCAGCGACCCACATTAACCGCAAGCTTCGTGTCAGTATCGGCACTCGTCGTCGTCAATGAATTCGAGACACTCCAGTCATTTTCGCTGGACGCCGATGCTTCCATCGGAACCGTGATCCCCGCTAACATCGCCAGAGCTATACAAATACGCGATAACCTATTTTTCATCGTTCAATACCATTATTCCTGGTTCCATGCAGCACAGGCTATCTGCACTGCATTCAATGCGGCCCCTTTTAACAGGTTATCGCTGACAATCCAAAAGATTAGACCATTGGGGTCAACCGGATCTCTGCGAACCCTTCCCACAAGTGTCTCAAACAGGTTTTCGGCCTGTGTTGCCGTCGGATATGCTCCCGGCTGACGAATGTCCGTCACTCGAAGCCCCGGCATATCATCCAGAATAGCCTGAGCTTCTTCAATCGAAAGCGCTTTTCTCGTCACAAGACTCACCACTTCGCTGTGACTGCGGACAACCGGAACTCGCACGCAGGTCGCACAAACACGCAAATCCTCTCGCTGAAGTATTTTGCGCGTCTCAAACATCATTTTTTCTTCTTCTTCCGTATTCCCGTTATCGAGCAATGCCCCGATCTGCGGTACGACATCAAAGGCAATGCCGCGAGCATGTACTTTCGATGTTGCTGAACGCTTCCCTTCCAGCGCCATGCGCGTTTCATCCAATAGCGCATCGATCCCCTTCTGCCCGGCTCCGCTGCACGACTGATAGGTAACGACACGAACGTCGTCGATACCGACAGCATCATCAAGCGCCTTCAGGGCCAATACCATCTGAATGGTCGAACAATTGGGATTGGCAATAATGCCGGATTTCAGCTCAATCAGATGACCATTGACCTCCGGAACGATGAGCGGCCAGCGGCTGTCGCGGCGAAACGCAGACGTATTGTCGATCATCAGCGCTCCGGCATCCACTACTCTCGAAGCAAGTTCCAGACTCACATCTTTGCCGGCACTGAAAAGAGCAATATCGACGCCGCAAAAATCAAACTCCTGAGCAGTCTGAATCGTCTTGCGGCCCCATGGCGTATCCACGACGCGTCCGGCACTGCGCTTCGAAGCCAGCAGATCTATCTCTCGAACCGGAAACTTCAGCGCCTCAAGACAATGCAGCATCTCGCGGCCCACTGCACCCGTCGCTCCGACGACAGCAACGTGAGCGCCCAACGGATTATGTGCTATCTTTTTCTGTATCAAAGTCTTTCCTTCCCTATTGCATCAACGCCATCCCAAGCTGTTCCCCCCATGTTAAATGCGCCCTTATGGCAATCAAATTCCCACATGGCAATCATTTTTTCATTCTGGCCGTATGCGCACCGCGCAAAGGCCAGAAGCGCAGGCGTATTGGCCCAGGGCCAATAGCCGCGCCCCCCAAAAATTATCGCAGAGCAATCCCGTACCGCGACAATGACTGCTCACTTTCGGTATTATAAATCACATATCGCGGACGACCAATTATTTCACTTCTGTGAACGATCGAACCATAGCTCGACCGTACACGCTCATTGCCTGAATCGCGATTATCCTCAAGAATATAGTAATATTCAGCATCGAGCGTAACCTGATTGGTCTGCGAAAACAGAAGCTGATTCGTTGCCAAAACAGGATACCAGTTCGACGGTTCCGTCCCGGGATCTTCATGTTCCTTGCGCGAATACGGCAATTCGTAGTTCACAACAGGACGATCGAAAACATCGTTATCACTGCGCTGATAGTACTGCGTCAGATTCTTCCCATTCACATTCGGACGGACGCCGTTGAGCTGAACGGAATCTCCGGGCATCGCAATCACACGGCCAAAAAATGCACGAATCGTATGCGAATTCTTTGTCCGAACCTCCTCCTCAACCATGACCAAATCGCCGTATTCAGGCTCCGCCATGTGATACGCCAGTCTGTCGACAAGCACGATATCTCCCCGGTGCATTCCGGGCGACATCGTATCATTCCCCATCCACGTGCGCTGAAGCACATAATTCGAACTCAAAAAGAAACTCAGAGAAAATGGAAGCCAGAACGATAAAAAGGCAAGACCTGCCTGAGCCCAGAATTCAAGCGGCCTGAGTTCTCGCACCGGATGACGAATCGTGCGCGCAATACCGTAACCCCATATCGAAAGTAAAAGAATAACGGGCACGCAAAGCAACGGAACCGGAAACAGTCCCGTCAGAACGCAAATGACGGGAATCGCCAAAAATAATACCGAAAGACCAAAATTAAGATTCACGCCATGAATCGTGCGAACCTGAACTGACAGAAATGTCCCCGGTGACAAAAAACCTAGCAAATAGGAGACTAAACCGGCTTCCTTCGGCTGCATCTCGACAGTCGGAGCCTCATAAAATGCTCCGTCGGAATTCGGCACCCCGGCTTCCTCCGCCTCCGCCAATGACGATGACTCGTCCTGTACCAAATCCTCATGCTCACTGTCTTTTATGTGAAGATTTTCCAAATCTGATTCAACCATGCTGCTTTTGTCACCAGTAATCATAAATAATAAGGCTATTTACCCCAATCGTGGTTATTGATTCTTCGGTAATCCTTTCATTCCAGCTTATAGCTCCTGGCATATATATGCTGTGTGGCTGCGCAAAAGCCAGCCCTCATATCCATGCGCTTTCCTCTAAAACCCTTATGTTAAAAGCCTTTGGCTGACCATCTAATCCACTCACGGGGAACAGATCTTAAAAAAGACTTTGTATGATGAGAGTGTTGATAAGCTCTGATCCTGGAACTTAGAGCTTGGAGTCAATGGCTGTATTCTCAAAGCTCAAAGTCCTGAACTCTAAGCTATGATCAACACAGTGGCCGTACATCACCTGAAATATCGCGGCTCTACATGTACGGAACATTCCGGGTGGTTTCGCTGCTCTGATGCGTCAGAATGCTGCTCATGTCGTCAGTCGCAGCCAGCTCGCATGCCGTCATCGTCGTTGAACTTGCCCTGTCCAGACTCTGCGTATACCCGGTTTTGCTGAATTTATACGTGTTGCGGATAAAACCGTCAGAACCATCATCATTGCGCTGCTCGGTCACATAATTCGCCATTAAATGCAGACCACCCGCATCATAACGGAATAAATAGGTCCTGTCGGCATTCATCGCACCATTGGTGCAGTGTTCATTGCGAGTGACGAGGATTTCCGGCTTCTTGTCACCATCAACATCTTTGATCGTGATTTCAGGTGCCAGTTTAATCGTGCCCGATGAAAGCGTCACCTTGCTCCAGGTCAGCTTGTCATAGCCATTCAGACCATATCCGGCAACAACCAGCAGATCCCCGGCAAATGCAATAATTTCTGGCTGGCTGGTACCCGCAAGATCATACTGAACTTTGGCCCAGGCTGCATCCTTGCTGTACATCTCCTGATCGGAATGAAGCAGCGCATTCCAGGTATTCTCCTCCAGCTTCAGCTCGATTTTTCCCATCTTGTCGCGCTTGATCGAAGAGGATTTCTTGGGGTCGATCGGGCAGGATCCCACCGACGCCTCATCTTCATTCGGATCATCCTGATCCCAGTCGCGAACGAGCACACAATAGCGCATCACGCCATTCATCGCCGGCGTCGTCTTGCTCAATGCCGAAAAATCCACCCCAACTTCAAAGTCATACCCCTCGGAGTGAATAAATGCCACACCCTCTACACCTTCACCTTTTCCGCTCAGCCATTTTATCGTTGCTTTGCCGCCATCCACCTGAGGCCCAACATCGAGCAAAATTCCACGGGCAGGACCAAGTGACTTGCCATCGGCAGTTTCCGGCGCAAGCCAAAGCTCTACTCTGTCGGATTTCCACTGCTTCTTCTTCGACGCAACGACATTGTCCTGAACCTGAATCAGGAAAAATATCTTGTCGGCACTGTACTGAGACATCACCGTCGCACTCAGATCCTTCGGCCCCGTCCAGTCGTATTCGTATTCACCACTCAGCAGCGTCTGAAATCCCACTTTCGATCCGTCGCCCTCGTTCCAGTCGGTAATATTACCGTCAGCCTGAGCAGCTGTGTTCAGACGCGCAGTCAAATCCAGAACAGACTGTTCGGATGGATTGCCCTTCCTGGGCTTCTCCTTAGGTGCCGCAAATGATGTCGCTGAACATAATAAACAAAAACAAATCGCCGGAACTAACCACTTCATGGCATCAGCCTCCCAATTGAACGAAACCGGACATGGGTATTATCCCCCATGATCCCTATAATGTCGCCTATTTTCCGGTTTTCTTCAAGGAAACACGCAATAAAATTACCATATCTGCACATTTTGCGTTACATCTTGTTCCGGCATCAGCCCCGAACCACAGGCTGACGGCCTCAAACCACATTTCCCCATAATCCGCCATGCTCAACGTCTGTCTGAACATGGCTGGAGTCCGGAATGACAGACCAAAAGGAAACGCACCATGCCCGAGAACGAAAAAGAATTCATCGGTGAAATCGTCAAAGCTGCCTGCAAAGAAATCACGCAGGAACGCGTCATTGCACAATTCAACGCATCCGAAACCGTCTTTGTTCCGCGCTCGGAACTCCCGCAGAATCTCACCCCCGGCGACACTTTTGAGGTCTATATCGACGGCATGAGCAAAAATGGCATCTGGGTCGGTTCCATCGACAAAATCGCGCCCGCTGCGCTCTGGAAACATCTCGCTCAGTGCAGACAGAATCAGACGGACATCGACGTTACCGTCATTGCCGATGACGACAACGGACTCATCTGCGACGTCGAATCCCTCCTGGGATTCATGCCAAAACGCGAAATCGAAGAATCACCGCTCGCAGCGCTCGGCAGCTACGTCGGACAGAAAATGAAAGCCAGAATCCTCAAATTCTCGCAGGCCGATGGAAAACTCATCGTCAGCCACAAAGCCGCTGTTGCCGAAATACTCCGCGAAACCCGGGAATCCCTCCTCGCACAGCTCAAACCAGAACAAATCTACGAAGGAACCGTCAAACAAATCGTCGATTTCGGGGCTTTCGTCGATATCGGGGCCGGCGTCGAAGGACTCGTCCATCGCTCAAACCTGAGCTGGGGCAACGATGACCCCGCAAGCGTCGTCTCCATCGGACAACAACTCAAAGTCATCGTACTCGCCATCAATAACGGCAAAATTTCTCTCGGACACAAACAGCTCATCGAAGATACGTGGGCAGAATCTTCCAAAAAACTCACCGTCGGCGACATCGTCGAGGGAAAAGTCACGACATTCGCCAACTTCGGCGCTTTCGTTCGCATCAACGATCAGGTCGAAGGACTCATTCATAACTCCGAACTTTCATGGCAGTCCTCCGTCCGACAGGCACAGCAGGTCCTCAAACTCAACCAAAACGTAAAGGTACGCATCATCGGCATCGACGAGGAACGAAGACGACTGCGCCTGAGCCTCAGACGCGTTCAGGAAAATCCTTGGCAGCAAATCTTCGATGCCTGCCCGCCGGGAACAAAACTCAATACCAAAATCTCGGGCATCGCTGACTTCGGTATCTTCGTCGATTTAAATTACGGTCTGCGCGGACTCATTCATAAAAATGATCTCCCCGAATCCGACGGCAAAATCGATTTGAACGAAAAATATCACATCGGTGACCCCATCGAATGCATCGTCGTTTCGGTCGATGTCGAAAAGGAACGCGCAAATCTCAGCGTACGTCAACTCGCAGGCGACCCGTTCCAGGCCTTTGTCGAACAAAAACCTCTCGGAAAATCCTTCGAAGCCGTTATCCGCAGAATCGCCAGATTCGGTGCATTCGCTGCCATTGGCGACGTCGAGGGACTCATTCATATTTCCGAACTGTCCGAAAATCGCGTCGAAAACGTCGGTTCCGTCGTCAAAGTCGGACAAACCGTTCAGGTAACAGTCATCAATATCGATGAAAATCGACGCAGAATCGGACTTTCCATGATCTCTGAACCCTTCGAGCCAAATCTCCGCGACGATTCAGATTCCTCCGATAATAATGAAAATACAGATTCACAGAGCCGCCCCACGCTCGGTGACATCTTCCCGGAAAATTTTAAAAAATAATATAATATTTTTCTTGGGGGCGCCGCTATTGCCCTGCGGCAATACGCGGCACCTTCGCGTCTATGCGCTTCGTGCGCATACGCCGCTCAATTATATTATATATATAAATCATATAAAATCCCGTACAGACGTTCCGTGGAACGTCACTATTCACTATTTTCTATTCACCACATTCACCATTCACTATTCACAAGTACAGACGTTCCATGGAACGTCTCTATCCACAAACCACCGACAACCACACAAACCCACATTCAAATCCCATTTTTGCAGAAAATAGGCGTTTCAAATCGAATAAATAATGGTAAAACGACACCCGTATTTTCTGACCCAATGGAGGTAAGGATGATCAATAAGGCTATATTGGTGGGACGTCTTGGTAAGGACCCCGAATGCAGATCGACACAAAGCGGCAAAACCGTATGCAACTTCACGCTCGCCACTGACACCGGTTTTGGTGACTCCAGAACCACGGATTGGCACAGAATCGTGTGTTTTGATCGACAGGCTGAGTTCTGCCGCAATTACATGCGAAAAGGTTCACTCGTCTATGTCGAAGGCAGAATTTCGTACCGTCAGTACGAAAAAGATGGCGTAAAACAATACGTTACAGAAATTATTGCAAACTCTGTTCAGAGTCTTCAGAGCCGCGCTGAATCACAGGGCGCTGCCGGCAATTTTGATGTGAATGTCTATGATTCGCCCGCCTATGGCGGCGGCAATTCCTACAATGCCCCGAGCTATGGTGCTTCAGGCTCTGCACCGGCTTCCGCTCCGGCACCCGCAGACAATTTCGGCGGCGACGGCGGCATTCCCAACGACGATATTCCATTCTGATTCTGACTTTTTAAATCATTTGGGGCAGATGCGGTTATCATGCCCCGCTCAGATAGTTTTTGGATTCGCCGACCTCATCCGTCGGCATTTTCACTGTTTTTCAAACTCGGAGAACAACCATGGCATGTCTTAAAATCGGTCCGGACAAGAAAGGTAACATCGCAATCTGCGAAAATGGAAAAGTCATCTTCTATGGCAAAGAAGCCAACGCCCCCAAAGTCGATATCTGCGAAAGTCTCGAAGCCAAAGACGCCGAGATTCTCCCCGGCTGGGTCTGCGCGCACACGCACATGTACAGTGCCCTTTGCCCCTATGGCATGCCTGCTCCTAAAAATGCCCCCCAGAATTTCACGCAGATCCTCGAACGCGTCTGGTGGAGACTCGACCGCGCCATCGACAGAGATATTCTGCGCGCATCCGCTCGCGTCTATACAGCTGAATGCCTGCTCCAGGGCACGACTTCGATCGTAGACCACCACGAATCCCCTGACTTTATCGAGGGTTCGCTCGACGTTTTAGCTGATGCCCTCGAAGAATTTGGTGCACGCGGCATCCTCTGCTACGGCGCAACCGACCGCAACTACGGCAAAAACGAAGGCAAACGCGGCATCGATGAATGCGTCCGCTTCGTCAAAGAAAATAAACGTCCCCTCGTCAAGGGCACGATGGGACTGCATGCCCAGTTCACCTGCTCCGACGACACAGTCAAATACTGCGGTGACAAAGCCCGCGAACTCGGCGTCGGCATTCAGGTCCACGTCGCCGAAGGCGCCGCCGATGTCGAAGATGCCATGGCTCGCGGCTTCAAATCCCCCATCGACCGTCTCGAAAAACTCGGGTGCATCGTTCCCAATTCCATCTATATTCACTGCATCCACATGTCCTCCGAAGAAACCAAACACGGCGCAGACATGGGCCTCTGGTTCGTCCAGAATCCTCGCTCGAACAACGGCAACCAGGTCGGCTGGCCGCATAACCTCAATTATGCCCAGAAAGTCGCCCTCGGCGTCGATGGCTGGTCCGGAGACATGATCGTCGAACGCGATGCAGGACGCAAACTCGCCGCTGAAAACGGCGACGATCCCATCAATATCGACCACCGCCTCTACAGCGGATGGCGCATGATGGGCGATTTCTTCAATGCTGAATTCGGCCCCATCAACGACGCATACAACTGCCGCCGGGCAACAAAATCCTCCGTCGCCGATCTCCGCATCGTCGATGACAAGGGCGTCCGTCACACCGTCGTCGATGGCAAAGTCGTCGTCCGCGATCGCAAGCTCGTCCATGGTGATATCGACCAAATCCGCAAAGAAGCCCAGGAACAGGCCAACCGACTCTGGGAACGCATGGTCAAATATCCCGAAACATACGAATATCACTACGACGATTAACCACCCATAATAATTCCCCGCCCCCAGCGGTGCGGGGAATAAAAAGGATGAATTATGAACGAAGGCAAATTTCGTTTAATTACTGCACTCGTTCTCGGCATTTTGATTGGGGCTGCGCTCGTCGGCTCAGCCGTCGTCATCGCCGGTGGATTCGATAGAATTGCAGCAGGCTTCAGTACAATCGCCAAACCCGACCGCGTCGTCTCCGTACGCGGCCTCTCTGAGCGCGAAGTCGATGCCGATCTCGCAACGATGCGCGTCAATTTCTCCGTCACTGCAGAAACCCTTGACGAGGCTCACAAACTCTTCGACGAACGCAATGCCGAAATCACCGGCTATCTCAAATCGCATGGCCTGACTGATGCGGATCTCATTCCGGATAAACCGGATATTGAATTCCATAAAGCATACACGACAAAAGAAACCAAATATAATGATGAGGGCAAGAAAATCGGATACGATCTCGTCCAACATCCATCCAGAGCGGATATCTCTCTGAAAATTCTCGTCCGTACGGGCAATCTCAAAGCAGTCAACAATGCCTATATGCATACGACGGATTTCGACGGAACGGACAAGGAATTCTATGCCTCGGAACCCAATTATGATTTCGTCAATCTAAACGCCATAAAACCCGAAATGATTGCCGAAGCCACGAAAAATGCCCGTGAAGCTGCAGAAAAATTTGCCCTCGATTCCAACAGCGCTGTCGGAAAAATTAAACAGGCTTCACAGGGATGGTTCTCCGTCAATGATGCCGAAGAAGGTATGGAACAGCGCAAAGTCGTGCGCGTCGTTACCTCCATCGATTTCTATATCGTCGATTAATCCCGGCTGACATACATTATGAAGAATGCAGGTGTAATGCCTGCTTTCTTTTTGACGATGTTTAACCACAGTGGATATACAATGTTCCAAAGAATATGTTTTCCATCGATCTGGGCTTTGAGTGGCAAATCCCATCTCCAAACTCTAAGATCCAAGCTGGTATGCGGCTTTTCCATGAACAAAATCTCCACGTTCATTAAACAAAGCCTTGGTTTATTAGTCAACGCACTAACAAGGATAGACTAAATGAAAAAAATCGTACAATTGATTGGTTCTTTAATTGCAGGAACTGGTGTCATTGCCAGTTCTTCCTATTTCGAAGGTTGTACGGACTATTATGGGCCTCCGCCATATAGTGATTATGATGAAGCACTTGAAAAGTGCTGTCAGGATGCAGCGAATTACGAGAAATGCGTCAAAGCCTTCGAGGATAATCATAACGTTTGCCCAGCAAACAATGAGCAGAAGAAACAGACGCCATAAAACCTGAAGAATGCTTTATTATGAAAGGACATTGCTTATCACACTTGATTTCATTCGGAATGCTGTGTACTGCTGTTTTGGCAATGGCGAGTTGCAATCTGTTCAAATCTGCTTCAGATGAAGAATACATCGCACCATCTGTACCAGATAACATTGCTCCGACTTTGGCGGAACAACCCGAGGCCAAACCAGCTAAAAAAACGGCAGATCTATATAAACTCATCGATCCCCAAACGATGGAACAGGTTCTTCAATACAAGCCACCCGCTGGTTGGATGACGGGCGGCAAATCTGATTGGATCCCCCAAAATCCCACAGTTCCGCATTTCTTCTATGTCTATGCGGTTTCGCCCGATGCTGAGATGAAGTTTGCCACCTCCTCAAATATGCAATTGGGCGGTCAGGGCAGAATCGATCAGGATCCTTTGCTTCAGCCAAATACACTGGCAGAAAAACTATTCGTTCCCGCAGCGCAGAAAGATTATAATCTGAACAATGTACAAATTGTAGAAGCTTTGTATGAACAAGCCCCGGATGCAGCCCAAAGAAAGCAAAATCATATACAGCAAGGCGCAGCCATGGGCATGCGTTTTACAGATGTACGTTGTCTGAACTATAAGCTCAAAGTTAAGGGAACGCGAGATGGTAAAGAATACTATGTGTTCTACATGGCTCCGATGGATATTATAGAAACTCAGCCGGGAATGAGTTTTGTACATACAGCTGAAATGCTGTCTGTCGTTTCCTGGGGCGGCCCGATGGGCACTGAGTCAAAAGTTGAAAAGCTAGCTACCGAAGCGTTTCAAACACTCGAATTCAATCAGAATTTCCTCAAACTGCGCCAGGAAACCGCTCAAATCCTGACTCAGCAGTCCATCGCCGAAGCCAACAAAAAATGGGATATCATTCGACAGCGCCATCTGCAGAATATGCGCGACAGTGACAGACGTCTCGGCGAGTTCCTCGAAAAATCTGACCGCGACCACAAACGCGTCATGGGCGGCGGCGGTGCCGGCAGCTCAGGTTCCGGTTCCATGCTCGACAAATGGGATGAATATATTAAAGACGTCGATCGCGTCGATAATCCCAATGGCGGCGAAATGTATATCGACAATCGTTATGATCATGCCTGGATCAATTCCGATAACGAAATTATGTACATGGACAGCCCAAGTTTCAACCCCAACGAAAATGCGGCTTTCAATAACCGCGAATGGAAACGCGTCAGATAGATTGAATACCCAAAACGCGTTCAGCGAGCCGTATGTGCCAACGGCGCATAGGCGAGTTGAGACGTTTCGTGAAACGTCTCTGTCGCAGCGTATCCCGAAGGGATAGCGGCGACAGCGAGCTGTAGAGTCGTGTCGCGACACGGCTCAAAGCGAGCGCCTGGAAGGGGCAATATGCATAACCGTGAGCCCCCAGGTGAACACTATTTCTTAGATTTCGTTCGAAGAGATCCCTTCAATGTGAAATTAGCCGTACCGCTTCTGACTTTCTTGAAACTGGATGGTCCTTTGGTATCGTCGACGCATATATCATCAACAATTGGATTGATACCATCAACGGCATAATGATAACACATGACCGTGCCCGTACGGGATACAGTGCTGCTCATTGCAAGCCGATCCCATCAGCCTGCACATGACCGTGCCCGTACGGGATACAGTCTTTTTGGTCGTACCGCTGTCCGACTTGGATACCTCGTAGACTTTAACATCCGGACTTAATGGAATCAATGGATCGGAAATCGTAAACGGTTCGTATTCCCATGCAAGGGTTCCGGCCTCACAATTAATATATTTTACATAACGAACCCTGGTGCATTTACCTGTATCACTCGTTTTCACAAGCCCTTTGAATTGATCCTTGCCGAAATGGTAAATGCCGTTTTTATCGATGAACCAAGTACCTTCTATCGGAAGTCCTGGCGCAATGACTTTTTGATTCTGCTCGGTGTTATACTTCGATTCCAGTTCACACGTTACGGATGAGCCACAATAAATATCAGAGGCATAATTCAATTTGACATGGCACATCACATAGAACTCAACTTCCGAATTGGAATTTTCTGGTTCCTCCTGGTTTTCGACAGGTTGTTCCATCTTGATTTTGTAATATAGTTCAGAGCCGTCGACAAACAAGACATTGTTCCATTTTTGACAAATCACCTGGCCAGTCTCCGGAGGTATCGTCACTTCTTCAATTTTCTTTTCTTCTATAACAACAATTGGATTTATTGTTTTATCTGAAGGTGCATTCGAATCTGCAAGACTTGGAATAACTGGCGGCGCAGGTGGATCATTATCATCGTCGTATTCTGCATTTTCCAGCGCATCAATTACTTTCTTAATACTTTCTTTCTCAATATTACTATGAGCATGCTCAAGACTGTATCGCATGTGTTCAAGAGCTGTTCCACCATACTCATGATCGTCGACGTAATCGACGTTCACTCCGCCTTTCACCAGAACATTAACCATTTCTGCACTTCGGGCATCGAACAGGGGTGTTTGGTTGAACTCATTTGTAGCGTTAACATTTGCGCCAGCATCTATCAGGAGTTTGGCTACTTCACAATTGTCTTCCCTAATCGCCGCAAACAAAGGGGTATCCTTGTCTTTGGTCTGATAATTGACATTGGCGCCAGCAGCAATCAACGCAGTTGCTTCATCTGCCGTGTCTACATAAAACAATGGTGTACTGCCATATTCATTGGGTTTATTGACATCACCGGGTTTAACGTCCATTTCGGAAAGTATCTTATTGATTTCTATTTTCGTTAAAGTTTTTTAGAAGATATATCCAATTCCGCAATGAGTTTATTTCTGCAATCTTCATCCGCTGCATCCAAATATGTTTTGCCATCTTTGTTTTTTGCATTCACATCCGCGCCGGCATTAATCAGCACTTTGATGATGTTGGGCGCACACACCTCTACGGCTGAGAACAAGACCGTTGTTCCATCTTTTGCCACGACCCTGGCATCTGCGCCATGATCGAGCAATAACTTGATGTATTGCTCACTGGCCTCATCCAAAGTCATATTAAATATAGCATTTTTCCCGTCCTTATCTTTTGCATTAAGGTCAAGGCCTGCATCTATTAGTATCTTTGCAATTTCAATAGCCTTTGTATAATCATTATCAGTGATGTCATCTACATCTACAAAATCCAAATCTATATCCCACAATACAGTTCGTCCGTCCTCATCTCTGTGATTGACGTTTACACCTTCTGCAAGCAGTTTTTTGAGTTCTTCTGCGGATTTAATTGCAAATAATTTGTCATCATTCTGCGCCTGCAAAGCCTGGTCTCGCCCACACCGGTGATGCCTGCGACGAAACGCTTCGCCCTGCGCCTGCAAAGCCTGGTCAGGCAGTGCTTCCGGCTGATTTGTATTGGCATCGTTCTGAGCCAATGGCGCTGGCGCAATATTTGTATTGGCATCGTTCTGAGCCGATGGCGTAATATCGGGAGCAGTAGATTTGGATGGATTGCATGCAGATAATGTAAGAACAGCGAAAACTGCAATCACGGCAGATAATCTAACATGCATATTATGCTCCTGTATCATTTATTATTGAATATTGATTCGATATTCATCGGGGCTCAACACTCAAAGATTAGATTTGCGATTCGCATTTGGCGTTTGTGCAATAAATAATATTGCTCCAAATCCAAATAGCGTCCAACCTATTTATATTAGTAATATTTCATCTCGGTCAACACAATATTTGCGCGGCGTATCGCAGATAGCCGCGTCAGCGAGCCGTATGCGCCAACGGCGCATAGGCGCGCACCCCCCAAAAATACATACATGTCATACCAGTCGATTGCGATTGAACGCCAAATCATTGCGTGATAAAGTCTAAACAATGGTGAATAGCGGTAAACGCATACTCACGCAATCCAAGTAAAGACGTTCTGTGGAACGTCTCTCATTATAACCCTAGCAAGGACAGAAAAATGGAAAAAATCTTAGCAAGACTTGGTGTGACGACGAAAGTCGCCGATGAGAAAACTGTAAACGAGACAGCCGCTCGCTTTAAAGAGCAGAAGCTCACCCTTCCGACTTTCGCCATGTTAGCCGACCCCAGCAAAATCCCTGCAGACATCAAGGCCAAACTCGCCGATGTCGACCCCGACGCGCCGAACCCCCTCAACCTGTACCGCGTTCACTGGTACAATGGTGAGGATCGCCGCTCGCTCGTCGACGTCCCCGTTCACCTCGTGCTGACCAAGGAAATGACCGGTGTCGATGCCACCATCATCACGATGGTCGGCTGCCTCGCCCCGATGATTGGATCCCACAAAGTTCTTGCTGCCTATGCTTGCCTGGCTCCGCGCGTCATCCTCGGCGCCTTCAATCCCACCAAGCACCGCGCCGTTTGGCCGTCCACCGGTAACTATTGCCGTGGTGGCGTCGCCATCAGCCGCCTCATGAACTGCCGTGGCGTCGCGATCCTGCCCGAACGCATGAGCCAGGAACGCTTCCAGTGGCTCCGCGAATGGACCGTCAACCCCGACGAAGACATCATCGCCACCTACGGCTGCGAATCCAACGTCAAGGAAATCTACGACAAATGCAACGAACTCGCCAAGGATTCCAAGAACTTCATCCTCAATCAGTTCGCTGAATTCAATAATCACCTCGCACATTACTTCTGCACCGGCGCGGCCCTCGAAAACGTCTTCAAAAACTTCCAGAAGACCCATGCAGACGCCAAGCTCCGTGCATTCGTATCCGCCACCGGTTCTGCCGGCACCATCGGCGCAGGCGATTACCTCAAGGATCACTACGGCTCCAAGACCATCGCAGTCGAAGCCCTCGAATGCCCGACGCTCCTCTACAACGGTTTCGGCGATCACAACATCCAGGGTATCGGCGACAAACACGTGCCTCTCATCCACAACGTGATGAACACAGATTACGTCCTCGGCCTCAGCGACAAAGCCTCCGACCACATCTTCTGCCTGTATAACAGCGAAGCCGGCCGCAAGCTCCTCGCCGAACGCTATGGCGTCAAAGCCGAACTCCTCGATCGCCTCAAATACCTCGGCCTCTCGTCGATCGCCAACATTCTGTCGTCGATCAAGATGGCCAAGATGATGAAACTCGGCAAAGACGACGTCGTGATGACCGTTGCCACCGACGGCGCCCGCATGTACGGCACCGAAAAAGGCCTCATCCTCGGCCGCGATTACAACGGCAAAGCCGATTTCGACGCACTCGATGCCGCCGAAGCCTACGGCCAGTACATCCTCGGCCTCAACACCGACAACATCATCGAACTCACGCAGCGCGACCGCGAACGCGTCTTCAACCTCGGTTACTTCACCTGGTGCGAGCAGCAGGGCATCGATATCGAAGCCTTCAAAGCCCGCGAATGCCAGTGCTTCTGGAAGACCATGCGCAGCTACGTTCCCGAATGGGATAAGATGATCGAAGCCTTCAACAAGAAGGTGACTGGGTAATATATATTTATATATATATTTGCTCATTTTGAGCCGTGTCACGACACGGCTCTACTCGCTTTGGGTACAGCTCGTTGACGCCCGCTATTTGCAATACGCGGGCGTTTGTATATTTTGGGCGTGCCTATGCGCGCGGCGCATACGGCACGCCCAAGCGCCTATCCCTGCGGGATACGCCGCGTTTTGTTTATCGCCCCAAATTATTCGCCATCTCCTCTCAAAATTGCTATAATGCCAATTGCGCGGATGCGTTGACAATATTCCGCTGACATTTATTATAATAAAGACCAACTCAAATAGAAAACAAAATGGATAATATAATTATCACAAATCAAGATCAAGCGGGTATTGCCGACATGCAATGCTGGGTATTTCGCAAAGCCCAGGTCAAATGGCATAAAACACCTTCGGAATGCGCTGCTATTTTTGCACAGTATGATTTGCTTGGCTTTATCGCGGAATGTTACGATCTGCTCCATGTCAGCAGTTATAACCATGCATTGAATGAAGTTGAAGAGATCTTGAAATGTAATGGAGTGGAAGTATGATCCACCTGAATGATGGCGTTATTCTATATCACGGAAGTTACACCGAAGTCTCCAATATTGATATGTCACAGTGTAATCCTGGGCTCGATTTTGGAATCGGTTTTTACCTAACCTCTTCCGTTGAGCAGGCTCGTGCATTTGTCCCTGCTTCCATTCGAAAGGCAAAACGCCGAAAGCTGATACCGCAGGATTTTCGCCTCGAAGATGGGGTCGTCTCCGTTTTTAAATATCATTCAGATCCAAATATATTCATTCATCATTTCGATGAGGCAGACGAAGAATGGCTGCATTATGTCGCTTGTAACCGAAACGATGATCTGTTTCGTGAACTGCGCAAAAAATATCATACCGTAGATATCATTGGCGGCAAAATCGCAAATGATAAAACTGCTACGACCCTAAATAATTATGTCGCTGGAGCATATGGCGTCCCGGGACAGATTGATACAGACCAAAGAACTATTGAAATTCTTGAGCCAAATCATCTTCAGGATCAATTCTGTTTTAAAACGATACAAGCAATTGAATGTTTGTCTTTTGTAAAGAGCATACGTTATGGCGAATTCTAATTTTATTGTCACAGATGCGCTAAAAGAAACAACAGCCATCACTGTCATGCGCTGCATGCTGATGTCTTATGCAAGAGACAATCATATATCATTCGAACAGGCGCTGCTCAATTTCGCCAAATCAGATAC
Source organism: Pseudomonadota bacterium (assembly GCA_017441205.1). Classification (GTDB taxonomy): domain Bacteria; phylum Myxococcota_A; class Bradymonadia; order UBA4248; family UBA4248; genus UBA4248. The sequence goes on along the minus strand of JAFRYG010000109.1, from coordinate 2,127 downwards.
CTATGAGGCTTTGTTTGATCTCGAAACAGAAATTTGGAAAGAAGGCCCGACCTATCTGAAAACGCTCTATGAAAAAGAGCTCAATAACGCCAGAAGCAATACGCTGTAATATCTCATCCATGCGAGTGTTCCTGTATATCAAAAATCTCCATCCGATTTTTTGACGACCGCGAGGTCAGGGCCATTTGGTCAGATGAAACATCCAGGTGGTATTTCTCTGTTCTGGATATCATTGCTGTACTGCGCGATCAGGATGACTACACAAAAACCCGCAAACTACTGGAATTATCTCAAAGCCAAGCTAAAACGCGAGGTTCCGCAAGTAGTTAGTCTCACTACCCAGTTGAAGCTAACGGCTCCGGATGGGAAAAAGAGAATGGCAGATGTTTTGGATTACCAGGGTGTCATTGCGCTTGGCAAAGTCTTTCCATCAACAAAAGCGAATCGGTTTATTGAATGGTTTACCTTTAGCGATGAAACCATCGACGGCAAAAGCAAACAAAAAGCCTATGCCTTGTATGAAATCGATTTTATCAACAGCATAGAAATTGGCACCGTTAAGGGACTTCAGCAGATTCATGGTTATTTGTTTGGAGGATTGTATGATTTTGCAGGACAAATCCGAACGCTGCATCTTACAATCGATCCGCAAGGCACCAAAGACAAAACCACTGTCAATGCTCAAACTAAAATCATCCATTATCCACATGGAATAAATATTAATCATCCCATAGGACAAACTATCACTTCTTCATGCTTTCGATTGTTCTTTCTGACATCTGGTTCATTTCTTCCGCAATTTCCCTGATTTCACCCAACAGATCATAGACGGCATCCTCCGACAAAACTCCTCTCTTTAAGTCTGCAGGCAGCAACCCTTTTTCATCCATCTCCAAATCATGAAAATACGATTTCGAACCGTAGTAATCAGATAAAACCTTTAAATCTCCCTGCATATCCCCAAAAGCCGACAATGCCTTGCTCAAATCATTTTTAGCTGCTGCCAGCCTGTCCAAAATAGCTTCCATCTCGCGAATGCGTTCTGTTTCCTGCATATCTGACTCTCCTTATTCTAACCGCAAATCGGGGACGATGAATGATGTCTTATTTGCCATGATGATCCCTTTTCATCAAATAGAATTGCCGAACACATCAAATAGAATTGCCGAACACATCAGACAACAACCCCATCATGATATTATTATCAATAACAATTGCATAAAGCACGAATTAATTCATACACATCACATTCTATGCTAAAATAAGATTGCGTTACTCAGGAACGCACCAAACAAACCCATTTAGACACTTCCACATGGAGTAAAAATGAAATTCTCTCGTACAAAAATCATCATAATTATTGCAGCCGCACTCTCAATGCTGCTCTGTTTCACATCCTGCAAAACAAACAAAACCGATGCCCACGAAACCAAATCAGAATCTGTCGAACAACCCCCGGATGCTGAAAAAGTGGCCGATACACAGCCAGTTCAGGCCGCTGAAAAACCCGCAGATGATGCACCTGCTGCAAATCAGGGCGCCCGGAATGCACCGGAAGATTCACCGGCCAACCCCTTGCCTGCCTACCAGTACCCAGGCGATGATCCAATCCCTAAAGCCATTTCGGATTATCTCACCCACGAAATCGCTAAGAATTATCCGCCTGCCGATGTTTGTATACCAAGCTTCTCCATCGTCGGTACAAACGCATCAAATCCAGATGATACCCTCGTTTGGGGCGATTTCTGGATATTTAATTACAAGCTCGAAAACGATACTCTCCTAATCGAATCCGGTGGCTCGCACCCAGGCCTGATGCATCTCAAAAAAACTGACGACGGCTATACGGTCACCAAAATGGACGTCGTTGCAGATGGTGCCGATAATCTCAAAAGCGCAAAAGAAATCTTCGCCGATAAATATGATGATTTCCACAAGATCAATTCCAATCAGGACGAACGAGAAAAGATTCGCCTTCAATTCATCTCGGATTATGTTAAGGCAAACAAATTATCTATAACTAAAGTGAAGGATTCGGACTGGGATCCCGTACTATTGCCCTAATATTTAATAATTATATATCATTTTTTGCTCGGCTATTGGCATCCGCCAATACGCCTCGCCTTT
>JAFRYG010000108.1 GCA_017441205.1 Pseudomonadota bacterium | reverse complement strand
TCTGGCCACATCCCGTTTTCTATAATCTCTAAACTCCAATCTCCAAGCACCGAGCACCAAGCACCGAGCACCAAGCACCGAGCACCAAGGACCAATCTCCAATCTCCAATCTCCAATCACACAGCTCTCGCCAACCTTTGGGTATTCTCCCGTCTCCCGCCCGCCAACCTGCGCCCTACCTCAAACTCGCCTAGGCCTTGGCACACTAATCCCTTTCCGACTTTGGTGTCGTAAAAAAAGCATCACGATGTGCCTGGCTTGTACAGCGCTTCAGTATCATGTCCTGCGTCCAGAAAACATAACACCGTAAACTCCCCCTGTGTCGGCCATACAATATGTCGGGGAAATGAATCAGCAGTTAGACAAATCCGGATAAAAACATATCTTACCCCTCAATGGAAGGTCTATTCCTTCATCTTAATGATGCCATCCGGATGACTTTTGTTTCATCCTCGGGTACGATTTTTTTTCAGACAGTTCCGGTTCGGGGTAATTGAAGTCAGGGAGCCCCAAACGAATATCCGATTTTCATTGCATATCTGCTTGTGGATTTTGTAAAATAATTACCTACTCGCATGGCAAAGGGGCCATGGACACAACATATAAAGGATGAAGCAATGAAGATGAACATGATTCAGGAACTGGACATCGCAAAACTCAAAAACGACGAGCTTCTTGAATTTTGCCAAAAAGTTTGTTCTGTGCTCAATAATGTCAATTCTGAAACAGCTCAGAAAAGCTGTCGTACGCTCGTTGCTGCCACAGAAGATTTCGCTAAAGTCCTGGATGAATCTCCTACAATGATTTCATTGGAAATTCAGGCCGTTGACGAAAGCGTCGATCAAGCATGGAGAGGTATGGACTCTGAGCTCGACAACAACCTCGATCATCCGAATGCTAAAATCCGCGAAGCTGCTGTTGCGGTTCAGAAAGTCTGGCAGACCTATTCAGATCCGACTGACTTGCCGTACGAAGAGGAATACAGCCGTATCAAATCCCTTATTGCCATCATTTCTAAAATCCCCGGTGATGTTATGGTGACGGCTCGCGTCGATGAATGGTTCGAAGCGTTAAAAAATCGTTACGATAAATTCATGACTTTGTGGGGAGAAAAAACGGCTACCGATACTCAGCGTTTTGCAAACCAGATTAAACGCATGCGCGCCGAACTCGAAAATAAATACACTGAACTGGCTGCGTTCGTGGATGGTTGGTCGAAATATGCCGAAATCGACGAAAAATTCAACGCCATCGACGATGAAGTCGCAAACGTCGTTAAGCATCTCAACGATCTTATCGGTGAATATAATGGAAGACTTCGCGATCGCCGTCAGAATGTTTCCAAATGCATTGATGATATCCTCAAAGATTTGATCTGATATACATAATATATAATTTACAATATTAAAAAGGTGCTGCCGAAAGCAGTGCCTTTTTTATGGCCAGCAGGATGCTGATGGTTACGCCCGTCTGTGGGTGAGGGGGCATCGCCCCCCACGGCGCTATTTGCAAGCAAATACGCGCCTCCCCCCTTTGCGGGGACACCCCGCAACGCCCCGGGCATGATTTAATTTCAAAACTCCCCTGTGAATAATCCGTAAAAAATAGAATATAAAGTGCAGGGCAATGATGAAAGTGAAGAATATGGAGATCAATATGAATATGATTATTAAGATATAGATATTGATATTGGACAATAATCCGCAAGCTGTATGCGCGAAGTGCATAGGCCCGTAACGTTCCGTTCGGATTTCCCCGCATTCTTCCTGAGTTAACAATGAATCAACGACAATTCAATCATCCCCAAAAACGTTCGAATAACCGAAATGATCAGAATTCATCAGCTTCTCCGAAAGCATCAAAGCCTTATCACCGCCGGCAGCTTTGGGTCACGGAATCCTGCAGATTACTTGAATTTCTCCTCTCCGGTCTCAAAGAACAGAGTGCTGCATCGGTCAAGGCGCTGCTCAGACATCGCTGCATTATCCTCAATGATAACCAGATATTGACGCAGTTTGACTATCCTCTCGAACCCGGCAATGTCATTTCCATCATTTCCCAGAACGAATCTCGATTTGGATTGTTCCATCCCAAATTAAAAATCCTTTTCGAAGATGATTATATCATCGTCGTGCATAAGGATTCCGGTCTTCATTCCGTCGATTCTACTCACGGAGGATGCGACAATGCTGCAGCCATTCTGGATTCCTATCTAAAAAAAAGAGATCCTCAAAAGCGCATCTATATCGTCCATCGACTCGATCGCGATACTTCCGGCGTCCTCGTCTTCGCCAAATGCCGCGAAGCTCAGAATAAACTCATCGCAGACTGGAACGAGCGCGTCCTGGAACGTACCTACATTGCCATTATCGAAGGAAAATTGCCCGACCAAAAGGGCACGATCGATTCATGGCTGTACGAAGACTGCCATAAAATCGTTCATAGTACGGACGATCCCTCAAAAGGACTGCGGGCCATAACACATTACGAAGTCCTGCAGTCAAACCAGACTTATTCGCGTCTCAAACTCAATCTCGAAACCGGCAGAACCAATCAGATTCGAGTTCACTTGCAATCCCTCGGTCATCCGATTATCGGTGACGAAAAATATGGTTCAAGAGTCAACCCCATCGACAGGATGGGGCTCCATGCACTGACCCTTTGTTTTCGTCACCCGATTTCGCAGCAGACGGTGTCTTTTACTGATCCGGAACCCAAGGAATTTGGCGATTTGTTCGAGCGTCCGTAACAGCAGATTACTTCACAATTTTTTTGAGCAAAGCTGCAACCCCGATCGCCGAAGCTGAGGCAACTGCCGATACGACCATGGCTTTAAAGACTTCTTTTGCCAGATCCAGACATTCCGAACGGAACCTGCAGCCACAGCATTCCTCGCAGTTTCGGTGATGGTGATGTGGATGCCCGCATCCTCCGCAGCAGCAGTCATCGCTGCAGCAATCCTCGCCGCAGCATTTCCCGCAGCAGCACTCCTCACCGCAGCAGTCATCGCATGTACACGGTTTGCCATCCTGACAGCCGCATTGGCAGTCGTGATGACAGCCACAGCCACAGGGGCATTCTTCCGCGCGGACTTCTTCATTTGAACAATCACAATTATCATGCTCACACATAACGTTACTCCTCTTCAAAAACAGAAGACGCTCCCTGCGTCGTCCGGGACATTTTAAACGCACTGACCTCAACGAAACACGATGCGGCCTGCGAATGACACACATTATGCACGGAATCCAAAAGGCAAACGCTTTTTTGATCGAATCTCAATCGGGACTGTGAATGATGCTAATAATTGTTTTCCTTACGGAATCTTTGCTTTGGATAGGTATGGCAACTGTATGGGCCGTAATTGCGGTCATTCATTTCTAAAAGCACCAAGCTCCAATCACTATTCACTAACGTTAGTCAGCTTCCGGGAATCAGGGCAATTCCAGTACTCAGGTCATTCATTCTCTTCTAAAAGCTATAAGCTGTTCAAAAGCGCCAAGCATATCAATACTATGGCTGTATAGAGCCAATTTTTTTACGATTTTATCCGGAATCGGGTTAAAATTCTGCTAAAATGCCGAAAGGTGTATGTATTATGGAGCTTTCGAATGAAAAAAAATCTGTTTTGGATAGTGATTGCACTGATGGCTGCTGGATGTACCCTGCAGGATGGCAATGATCTGGCCAAGGCTTGTGGCAGTTCAGACGAACCCCTGCAGTTTATTCAGCTTCCCAATGGCTATGTCTGTTACCCCGAAGGATGTCCGGATTGTCCGATCGACGGTGACGAAAGTGTTTTATGCAAACACTATATCTTTAACGATGCCTTCGGGCAGAATCGTTGTCCGACCAGTCAGTTCGAATGCATCACCGAAGGCACTTATGTGCCTTACTGCAAAATTATTACGACGCCGCAAACCGGCGATGCATGCGCCAATTATTCGAATCAGTGTATCGGCAACAGCCTCAGGGTATGTACCAATAATGAATTCATCGAGATTCCATGCGACAATGAAGGTAAAATATGCGCCAACATTAACGGAAAATCCACATGTGCCGACCGCTGCAGCGACAAGGATAATAAGTGCAGGGACGGTGTCCTGTCGATTTGTCATAACCATCTTTTAATCAATGAAAAATGCGGCGAGGGCGAAAAATGCGGTACTCGGGATGGCGAACCTGCATGTCTCAAAGGTTGTAAGGTTCAGGATAAAGTCCTGAGCAGCGGTGACAGATACTGCGAAGATGACACACTGGTTTCATGTGCTGACGGACAGCTGAAGACCGAAAAATGTCCGGATGGCCTTTGCGAAAACGATATGTGTACGCTGACCGCCTGCGATGGTGTCCCGAATGGCGAAACCAGATGCAATGAGGGCGTACTGGAGCAGTGCAACATGGGTGAATTCATTGTCATTCCCGGTAATTGCGCTGCTGAATGCGAAGACGGAAGCAAAAAATGCGATGGAGAAACAAAATACTTCGTTTGCGAGGATGGCCATTGGGCATCCGAATCCACGCCATGTCCCGATAACTCCACATGTACGGAATCCGATGGCAATGTTGAGTGTACCAAAAGTGCGGTTTGCGAAGATTCCGATATTCGCTGTGTCGATGCGGATGAAACCCGAAAGACCTTTACTCGCTGTCGCAATGGGCAGTGGGACGAAGAAGTATTTTCCTGCGATGAAGACAAATACTGCGACGAAGATGCCTGCGTTCCCTTCTGTCTTGAAGGCATGACGCAATGCAGTGATCAGAAGATCAGAACCTGTCAGAGTGATGGGATGATGGGCGAACCGCAGGATTGCGAACGTCGCTTCAGTTGTCAGGCCGGCAAATGCCAGTGTATCAATGGCGCAATGCAGTGCGGTAAGGATGATGATAAGGAATTCATTCAGGCATGTGTGAATGGTTCATGGTTCAAAGGCGATGAATGTCCACATGGATGCAATGATGAACCGGATGACCCCGTTTGTTATCCATGTTCAGAAGATACCTTCCAGTGTACAGATAAAGGCATGATTCAGCTTTGTCGCAACCATCAGTGGATCGATGTCGAAAATTGCGGGAAGGCCGATGCGGAGAAGAGTGCATGCCATGCCTCCGGGGAAGACAAACTGGTCGGATGTGCATGTAAAGAGGGCGATACCAGATGTTCCGAAGATGGAAAAAGTCTGGAAATCTGTACGGTCAAAGAGGCTGACCCGGATGGCAGCAAGGTGAAAAATCCTCTGACCTATCTGGGATGGAAAAAGGTGGTGGATTGTCTGGATAAATGCGAGATGAAAAGTGACAAAGCCACGTGCTCATGTCAGGAGAAGAGCGATCCTGTTTGTTCGGCAATGTATTAAGAACCTGTGTAAATGAAATCTGGGAAGTTCAGATATGCGGTGAACACACACACTGCGATGAAAAAGTTGGTAAGTGTCAGTGCGAAGAAGGCACATATTTTTGTGACACCACTGGGAGAAAAGTCTGTAACAATGGCAATTGGACTGCGTCTGCATGCGGAGAAAACGAAAAATGCATTCCGGAGGAAGGGGGGGTGTGTAGAAAACTGTCGCCGTTGTGCGGAACTACCTCTGAAAAAGTCGTTTCCATGTGTATCCAGAACCATGTGGTAGACTGTCATAGCGGAACTGTTACATTATGTAAAGGCGAACTAAGCTGCAAGACGTCACCTGCTTATTCAAAAGCATTATTTTTCCCAATTTTAAATAAGATGTCGGCATCCTGTACTTTAAAAAAGGATGCATTGCAGGATGAGTGCCCTGATCTTGTTTCAGATCAACGTTGTTTGAATCAAGAAATCCAAGCCTGTAGTAATAATAATAAAGTTTGGACTGATAAAATAAATTGCGAAAGCAGCGGCAAGATTTGCATTGAAACTCTTTCAATTAATGAAGGTAACCCTAATGGACTTGCGGCTGCTTGTAATGATAAAGTCTGCGATTTCCAGGATGTTCGGTGTAATGGCGATAAAATCGAGTTCTGCGGCAACAATAAGTGGATTCCGTGGGGTGATTGCAAAACAGTCGGAAGAAAATGTGAAAATGGTCACTGTGTTAAATAATAACTGCATTCTTCTGGTTGTTTTTTATCCATAATCTGAATGTGTTTCTGCTAAAATGACAATGGTGTGTGTTGTGGAGCATGGAACATGAAAAAACACATATTCTGGATAATGATTGCGTGGATGGCTGCGGGCTGTACCCTGCAGGATGGTAATGATCTGGCCAAAGAATGCGGCAGTTCTTCCGAACCCCTGCAATTCATTCAGCTTCCCAACGACTACATCTGTTATCCCGAGGGATGTCCGGATTGTCCGATGGACGGCGACGAAAGTGTTTTATGCAGACACTATATTTTTAATGATGCGTTCGG
>JAFRYG010000107.1 GCA_017441205.1 Pseudomonadota bacterium | reverse complement strand
CTCCAAACTCCAAACTCCCAACTCCAAACTCCCAACTCCAAACTCCAAACTCCAAACTCCCAACTCCAAACTCCCAACTCCAAACTCCCAACTCCCAACTCCCAACTCCTGATAGAGTGTCACGACACGTCTCTGCTTGCAAAAATGCCCCGACGATGGCACTCTCAAAATGATTTTTGTGCAGCATAATCTGAATGAACTGCAGCTCATTCATGAAGGTTTTTCAATATGTTACTGGATTTGAATCAGATATTACACGAACTTCATGCACACCCCGAAACGGGTTTTAACGAGACGTGGACGTCGGATTATTTATCTCGAAAATTTAGAGATTTTGGCCTGCAAGTATTTGAAAATATTGCAAAAACTGGTTTTGCGGCCATTCTTCCCGGGCGCGTTCGTTCCCGCGCCGTCGGCTATCGGGCCGACATGGATGCTCTGCCCATCCGTGAGCAAACGGACCTTCCATGGGCTTCGCAAAACGGCTGCATGCATGCCTGCGGACACGATGTACACATGACCGTTGCACTGGGCATCGCGCATGAACTTGCCGCAGCTCCGGAAGCGCCCGAATGCGATGTCGTCTTTGTTCTTCAGCCGAATGAAGAAGGTGCCCCCGGAGATCTGCCCTCAGGAGCTGAACTGATGTGCAGAGAAGGCGTTTTGGATCATTTTGGGATCCGAAGGATGCTTGCTCTTCACTGCGATCCCGGGCTCGAGATCGGCAAATTCGGCGTCTGCCGCGGGGCCGTCTGGGCAGCATCCGGACGTTTTACCGTGCAGGTATCGGGAAAATCGGCACACGCGGCCTATCCGGAACGCGGCCGGGATGCGCTCTGGGCGGCATCTGAGATGGTCACGGCCATTTATTCAGCTATTCAAAGACAGCGACCGGCCGCCAGCGAAGTCGTCTCTGTCTGCAAACTCAATGCAGGAACTGCGTTTAACGTCATTGCCGGCCAGGCGCAGTTCGAAGGTATCATGCGAGGGCCGTCGCGTCAGAATCTCATTGAACTCGGGGAAATCATTCGAAATACATGTCAGGGCGTTGCACGATACTGCCAGGTCGATGTCGATTATCAGCAGTTCTGGGGCGCGGATGCCGTCATCAACGACGATGAACTGACTCAGATTGCGCTCGACACATGGCAGTCTTCCGGCGTGGCCCAAATGATTCAGATGTCGATGGCCTCAGAGGATTTTTCCCTTTTTTCCAAACGGATCCCCTGTTTTTATGCCATGCTGGGCATCCGTCCGCACGACGCATCCATGTGTCCTCCGCTCCATGCCGATAATTTCATTGCCGATGAATCCGTCATTCCGGGTGCGATTCATCAAATGACTGCGCTGATTCGCAGATTAATGAACTAGTCCCCCTTCCCCCCGTGAGTTCCGCTCACGGCTATGTTCAGGCGTCCCGGCGTGTTGCACTGGAGCTGAAGATTCGAGGGGGAGTGTCTGATTATTTGTGCATCAATATAATTCAAAGCCTTGCACTGCCGGCTCATTTCGCTATAGTAATTCTCGTTTGTTTCAATTTGTATTTCCAATAAAACAGAATTTGTTTTATTCACAGAAATGAAATGCAGGGGGCATTGTCCATTGGGTGATTTTTATGAACCGTCTTCACAATGCAATTATTTTTCTGCTTTGGGGTACTTGCATGACAGCCATGTCGGGCTGCGAATTTGAAGCTGTCATCGACAAGGGCGAAGACTGTCCGCCGCGAAAAATACTGAATTCACTGTCGGAAGATGATGAAAAGCCGTATCTGTCGTACATTTTTCAGACATCCTGTTCGGACAAAACCTGCGAAAACGGCAAATACAGCAAGAATTTCCAGTATCAGTACTGCCCGATGGAATACTCACTGTGCAAGCAGAATCGGGACGACAGCAACTACCACTGCGAGAAGGATACGACCTATCTGTGTATAGGCAACCAGATCAAATGCCGCCCCAAGACCGATGGAGCCGAAAACGAGGAAGATACGTCGAACGAAAACGAAGATGAATTTGTATGCATCGATCCCTCGGACAAATCCACATGTGGGGCATACGATTGTTCGGCCAGAAATTATGGCGGCGACGACTGCAGCCGGTATGACGGATTCTGGGAATGCATGCCCGACGGCGATGTTTACAAATGCCAGGAACAGACGAACGTCCTCGGATGTGACGATGTATTCATCAATCCGGCAGATCCCAAATCATGTGGCGCCAACAGCTGTATTAAGGACAATTATGGCGGTGATGACTGTACTGCCTATGACGATAACAAGAAATTCAAGCATGTTTGTTCTCCGGTCGACAGCACGTACAGATCCTACCGCTGTCTGTGCCCGCCGAACACCTATGAATCCGGCGGCCGCTGTTATCAAATCGACGAAAACTCCTACCACTGCGAAGAGGGTTTTACCAACTGCGGAACGGCAGAGAGACCGAATTGCGCGGATTTGAAGGTCAGCCGGAATCATTGCGGCGACTGCGATATTTCGTGCGACAGTACCAACGAAATCTGCAAAGACGGGAAGTGTGTGGACAAAGGCAAATGTGATGAGGGATTCGTCAACTGCGGTACAAAAGAAGATCCCAACTGCCTTGATACACAAAACGACTCCCATAACTGCGGCGAATGCAATCACGAATGTTCCGAAGGGACTTATTGCGATAACGGCCAGTGTGTCTGCGAGGACGGGCTGACGAATTGCGGCGACAGCAGCACTCCGGTGTGCATCGATTTGCAGACAAACGATTCCTATTGCGGATCATGCGATGTTTTCTGCCCTATGGGCATGACCTGCAAAGCCGGCGAATGCATCTGTCCCGAGGGACTGGAAAAATGCGAGAGCAGTTCCGGAACAGCCTGCTTTGATCTCAAAATTACTCAGGAACACTGTGGTTCATGCAAAAATGCGTGTTCTTCCGGAGAGGCATGTCTGGAGGGTTCATGCAAAACGACATCCTGCAAGGATACCGAGTGTACCGTTCATGTCGATGAGTCATCTGTAAACTGCATCAACGACGACACTCAGTGCGGTCCCGACTGCACCAACTGCAATCAGATACATGCCAATGCATCCTGCCTGAACGGACAATGCATTATCAGCGAATGCAATGCCAACGAACACCCCCTGTTCAACGACAGCAAACGGATTACGCAATGCGAACCCAATTCCGTTCACCGATGTGCCCCCACGACCAGCAGAAGCAATGATCAAATCCTCGACTGTGATCAGCAAAAACCGGCCAATGCCACGGTAATGAAATGTTCTGCCGATGGTATATGCACCATACAAAGCTGTGCCACCGGTTTTTTGCCGCAGGGGGATGTCTGCAAACAGATCCAGTGCGGTGCCGACACCTACCTGAGCGGCAATGAATGCATTCCTTATGTCACCAGCTGCAGCTCGGGACAGCATATCAGTCAGGACAGAAAATCGTGCGAAAACAACACAAATTCTGCCTGTGGTCCGTCTTCCGGCTGGAAGGGTACCGGCAGCTACGGCGATTATGCAAAAAAATGTTCCGGTATTACACCGGTATGTGACAAGACTGCCGGTCAATGCATTTGCTCGGACAGCGCAAAAGTCCCGAATTTTAACGGTTCTGCATGCGTCATGCGCAATTGCATGAACGTCCCCGGTGTTACGGGCGAAACCTGCACGACGAAAACAAAATATTGTGCCCCCAAGCACTGTACGAGTAAATACAATGCCGATGGCAAATGTACAAGCACAGAAACATGGGGAATATGCCGCCCCCTGACTTCTGCGTTTGGGAGTTACAAGGATATTCCCGGATGGGCTGATGGCTACAAAAGCGGAGGACAGTGGTGGGCCAAAAGCTGCAAGAGCGGTTATCAGCTATTCCATGCATCGTGCATTCCGATCAATAACTGCTGCTCAGCAAGCTGCAACAACTGCCAGGCATATGGACAGAAATGCGTCTCCGGCACCTGCAAGTAACACATGCCCCCCGACATGACATCAAGATGTTCAGTCACCGGTTGAGCGTTCAAGGGTTGAAGCCCTGTGACGCCTCATGAAATCTCTGAATTACAGCCCACAACAGATGCTTCACAAAATAAGAAGTTTATTCAGGTGGTATAAGGGAACATGCTTCCCATTCCCCTCTGTGACACAATGCCCTGATTAAAAAAATCAGGGCACGGCCTTGTTATTTTAAAATAATTATGGAAAGCTCAAGTGTTGAGTTCTTATGGAATTCAAAAACTTACGAGTATCTACTCTGCCTTTTCCAAACCCTCCAACCGTAGGATTAAAAATGACTCAGAAACTCTCAATGGTCCTCGCTCTGGCTGCCGCCACGATGTTTATCTCTGCCTGTGCTGAAGAATCAGATTCAAATAATTCATCCACGCCTTCCTGCACAAATGATGCAGTTCAATGCAGTGCAGCAGGTGTCCCCCAGAAATGCGTCGATGGTGCATGGGTTGATCAGACAGCATGCGCAACGGGCCAGACATGTTCAAACGGCACCTGCAGCGCCTCAGGTACGCCTCAGCAGCCAGGTGCAGCCTGTCAGAACAATCAGAAGAAATGTGACGAAAAAGGCGTCCCCATGCTCTGCACTGCAGGACAATGGAAGGCACAGAATGCCTGTGCCGCCGGCACAACATGCAAGGACGGTGAATGCGTCAATGGCGGCGGCAGCGGTACCGACACCAAATGCACAAACAATGAGAAGAAATGTGATGAAAAGGGCGTCCCCATGCTCTGCATCAACAACGCATGGACGGCACAGAATGCATGTGAAAGCGGAAAGACATGCAATAACGGCGAATGCGTCGGCGGCGGTGAAGCTGACAAGTGCAAAAACGACGAGAAGAAATGCGACGAGAAGGGCGTTCCGATGCTCTGCGTCAACAACACATGGACAGCACAAAAAGCATGTGAAGACGGAAAGACAT
>JAFRYG010000106.1 GCA_017441205.1 Pseudomonadota bacterium | reverse complement strand
ATTGTAATGATTCCGAATGCCAATGGGGCTTCATCACCATCGCTGCGCCGCCATGGACGGCGGCGAGAGGCGAGGGAGGCATGTCCAGGGATGGACATTCGACCCGCAACTGCGTCAGCACAAAAAGCGTGCGTTGGGGGCCGAGTGTTTTAGCGTTCGGTGAACGGTAAAACTCGCAGAGCCCAGTGAACAAAGGCTAATCATGAGTCGATTGCCGATAGGCAAAAGAGACGATATGAGTAGCCTATTGTGAACTGTAGTAGGGGGTGTTCACAATCGCCCCCCCCTGCCGCGCAAGCGAAAAAACAAGCCCACGCGCTGCAAAGCGCGAATACAGACATGTTACTTTCTGTGTAATGAAATAACGAGAGCTGAATAGTAACCAAATATCCACATAAAATGCAAACCACCGACAACAGCGGCATCTTCAACAGCCTCTTCCGTGCGAACTGCGGAGAGATTCACCCGGCATCACTTCAATTATGCATTCCATAATGCCGGACAGCCAAGGGAATCAGTGCCCTATGGACAGGACTGTAAATCGACAGGAATTGGCGAATCGAGATGTTCGCATCTTTCATATTTCAGCGTGAGTTTTAAATGATACGGGTTATCCATTTCGATGTTTTCGCATTGAACAGGCCCATCGCCTTCCCTGACAAAACATTCGCAAGCACCTGATGTGCATATTTGATAGTAGGGTGCAAAGGTATTTACCTCGGCATCGATCACAGCAGCAGAGTCCTTGATTGTTACGGTTCCGGATACAGCCCGGTATTTTGCCTCCCCATTGCTATCAAATGTCACCGAAGCATTAAGAACATCCTGATAATCATTGGAATTAATCGTATAGACCCCATCATCAGAGCGAGACAGAGATATAGTAATTATCCCTTTTGAAGCATTTTTTATGATATCAGCATCACACTTCATATCCCTGAAAGCAATTATTCTCGAAGAATAATAACAGTCCTGAACACTATCCTTTGACATATAAACAGCATTATAGCTTTTGATATAATCATCCAAAGGTGAAGGAATATCAATTCTCTCCGCTTCGACAGACGAATGATCGCAGGCGATGCATAATGCAAACATGACACTATAAACCAATGGACTACTTTTTATCATCTTCGATACCTCCATCATCATCAGGGATAAGATGTGCCATATTTTTAATAATCAAAGACTCTTTCCAATTAGCATCAGGAACGATTGAATCAAGCTCAGCAATAGGAACAAAATAGATGATACCTGAAAACTCCTTGGTTCCAGGCAACTCATCGATCTGAACATAGCAAGCGGGTTGAATTAAATTACTCTTACCCCCATACCGTTCCAAATTTCCGTAATCATATAGCCCACATTCAAGTCTGCTGATTTTTGCATTTTCGCAATTTAAGTGACTATTATCACATAACATACTCAGCCGCTGATAAAATACATCACGTGTCACGGTTTTCACTTCAGTCTTATATTGAACATCAGGCCAATCATATCTGAATCCGACCAAATTGCCAATAATACCGACATGGACACGAACTTTTGAACCAGGACCAATAATATTGATTTTATTATACAATCTTGAATAGATCACATAATATCCTGAAATCAATTCTTCGGGGCTATCCTGATACTTAACATATCGAAGATGAAACGGTTCAATTGACTCCTCTTTACCAACAACGAAGTGCTTGGACAAATTATTTTTAATATAAGCATTGGCAACCTCAACTGCTTGGCTTGATGACATCGCACATTTGTCGCCAGACTTAGCGAAATATATTGCTTCTAACAATTCGTTGTTATTATTGTAGCTTACTGCATCACCATCTCCATATGATGTCAAATTCCAATCTTCTGTCCCTATTGAATCCTGTCTAACATCTTCCACACTAGCTGCACCATCAAAAGAAAGTCCAGCCCTAAAAGCACTCACATGTTGCTCCAGTGTAGTCTTACGATCATTTCGAGTAACCGACTCAAGTATCGGCATTGTCTTTGAAAAGAAAACTCCCTCATCTGATGATTTCTGCAAACTCTTTTTAGTTACAAAATCATCTGCCATCGCAGTAAAACAAAAGCTTACTCCCAAAATTACAGTAGCAATAAATCCAACCCTATACATATCAATTTCTCCTTTAGCACATCAATAATACTGTACAGTCCTTAATTAGCTGTCTCTGAAATAGCATGCGTGCACAGATAAAGGTTATCTGAATCTGAAAGACGAGTGTAATTTCTATAATTGCTCAACTTCATATAGACAAGGCGACTGGCACAAACCACTCTTCCCAAATCATTCCCCGTTGCCATTACCTTTGGTGTATTTGCTGAATAATCATCAGCAGCATCCATCCATGCATCCAATATTGTTTTATTTGCAGAATGCAATTCTTGAGCATATTTTGTTCCAGCCCCAGTCGAATAGCCAGGGTATTCTTTTCCCCAAAACCCCGTTGCTATTCTTAATCCCCCTTGAAACACATCCAACCATCGCTCTTCCATATCACTCCACGAATTAGTATAGCTTGACATTGTCTCACAACTGAAAGTACTATATATACTCAACCTACGTCCATTATCCCCCATTCGCATAAAGTCAGAAGTTGCGCGTGTCTCATAATTATACATAGTTTGAGTAAATAGACTCGGATTCCTCCATGCACCTCCATGAGTACACACGATAAACACATCTACAGAATCAACCCCACTTGTCCCCCCATCCGTTCCCCCATAAAAATGATCCGGATAAATCAATGTCGTATAAAACTTCCTAACACTATCATTATAAGAATTCATTGTATTTACGAACCCACCAACAATTGAATAACATCCATATAGTGGGGTTCTCCAATTATTCTCAAACTCTTCTATTGCTTTTCCTCCTACCCAATTCAAATCCGCATCATCTGCCATTGCAACAGATGTTATCATAACACTAACCACAACGATAAATAACAAGCAAAACCGTTTCATATAATATCCTCCTAAAAAAAATCCTACCATCCACACAAAATAAACACAATAGCATCTTTTATTCATCCATACTACATCACCTCCTTTCCAAATACCACTCACAAATGCACCTGTTTCACTGACAGTTCTTCTTTACCTCTAAGACAACGAATCGCATACGAGATTCTCACTCATCCATTCGTACGTCTAGCATTTTAGCCAACGAGATTCAACATCTGATTGAATTATATTTTTATCAATTATTACAACACTATATACAAGACATCAACTTTCTCAGACACAGCCCACATGTAGTCACCTGGACTATTTGCTCCGAATGATGCCACATCAGACGGTAAACCAACTCTGCAGCTTAGACTCAAATTCACGCAGAGAGCGCCGGCGTATTGCATCGCAATAGCCGGCGCACCGGGCCGTATCGCGCAGCGATAGGCCGGTCCCCAACATATTAATATCAATTATATGATTATCTCATTTACAAACGCCGCTGACGCACTTGCCCGATGCACAGACATTTCCGCAGGTTCCACAGTTGTCATAATCTTTTTTCAGGTCAGCACAGCCCTTGCCGCATAAAACATTGCCGTTAAAACACCATCTTTCACAACCGGTCTGATCATCACAATACGTGCCGCCGCCATGCATTCCTTCAAGATCACAAACTTCTTCGACAGTCCAGTGATTGTCTTTACACCTGTGGAATTCCATACCGCCGCAGCGCGTTTCGCCATTCGTACAGGTTTCGTCCGTATCGAAGACGCACTCCGTACCATCCGCATTGAGCTTATATCCGGTAGTGCATTCGAGCTGGCAGCTGTCTTCAGGCGTACACGTCATATCTTCGACATGATCATCGTACTTGCATACTTTAACATAATCCCACTTATTATCTTTACAGACCAGATGCTCCCCCTTGCCCCATGTATCATTACAACGGAATTCTCCCTCGGTGCAGGGACCACTGATGGGATCACAGTTGGTTTCATCCGCATTCTGTATATATCCATCTATACAAATCGTAGTACAATCATCATCACCATAAAACACGCCCCCCGTTCCTTCATTATCCAGGAGATGACATATTCTTTTCGGTTCCCATACATAGTTTTCATTGCATATATATATAACCACATTATCATCATCTTCGGACTTATGCTCTCCCGGTAATTTACATGGGCCGCCATCCTCAACGCAGCCGAATCCATAAGAGGAAACAATATAACCCTCTTCACAGCCGGACTTGCATATTCCATCTTCACAAAAGCCGGATTCACTGCATACTATACCACATTCCCCGCAATTCGTATTATCATTCTTCAAATTATAGCATCCATCTTCGCATAGCGTATACCCGGCACTGCAAACGCATTCTCCGGTTATTTGGTTGCATTTCTGACCGACGGGGCAAATTTTTCCATTGCACGGATCTTCCGGTGGTACATCTGCATACTCACAAACCGACGAACCATCCTTTTGCGGCGAAATCTGATAACCGACATCGCACTTTTTCGCCACGCATTTGCCGTCTATGCATTCGCCGCTTATCCAGCCTTCGCCCGCTGCACAATTCGTACACGCATCGCCGCAGCAAGCCAAACCTGCATTGGGTTCGCAGGCCACCGAACCATCCTTTTGCGGCGAAAGCTGATAACCTGCATTGCATTGTTCTGCCACACATTTGCCGTCTATGCATTCGCCGATTTTCCAGCCTTTGCCCGCTGCACAATTCGTACACGCATCGCCGCAGCAAGCCAAACCTGCATTGGGTTCGCAGGCCACCGAACCGTCCTCTTGCGGCGAAAGCTGATAACCAGTCTTGCATTTGTCCGCCACGCACTTGCCGCCTATGCATTCGCCGCTTTTCCAGCCTTCGCCTGCGGCACAATTCGTACATGCATCGCCGCAGCATGCCAATGATGCATCAGCCCGACATTCCACAGAACCATTCTTCTGCGGCAAAAGCCGGTATCCCTCCATGCATCGTTCAGCGACACATTGTCCGCCTTTGCATGCGCCATCTATCCACCCTTCACTCTCGGGGCAATTGATGCAATCAGCACCACAGCACTGCAAAATGGGAAGGCAATTATCGTCACGAAGTCTATAACCATTGCTGCATCGGACGGCTTTGCATGAATCATCCTCCCTGCATTCCGCTTTTGCCCACCCTTCGTGTCCATCTGCAGACAAACAGGCCTCCGGAGAACATTGTGGTGGGTCTGTCAATCCAAGAGGTTTCCAGTCATCGCTCTCACATCCCGCCAAAATGCAAACAGCCGCTGCAAAACACCAAATACATTTCTTATTCATATCACTATACCTGTTTCGTTGCTGGTTAAAAGAATGACTTATCCTGATATGAACTGCGGTCCCACTCGGGAGTAATACAGTCGCTTCGGAATTTTACAATCATTTAGCCCCCCGGCACATCATATCACAGCTCTGCTCGCTTTGACAAAAAACTTCCGGTTCCCGCAACATAAACATGATGTAATGTTTATAAAATTTACAAATTATATTAATAATTCGTTTTAACATCCTAATCAGAAATAATACAGGGTGCTGGCAGCATTAACACAATATTAATCCGTACAGACGTGTCGCGACACGTCTCTAGCAATTAAGCATAATGCATTATGCATTAAGCATTAAGCATTATGCATTATGCATTAACCATTACGAATTATGCATTACGAATTATGCATTAAGCATTATGCATTACCCCCTCCCGCATAACAAAATCATTCAGTTTGTATCCAAATGATTAATTGGATTTTTTTTGACGATGATGTGCACGTGTAGTACATTATCCCACCAAGAACGATGGTCTTGGCAGAATCATCGTTTCGCGTGCATTGTCTGCAAATGAATAATGGAAGTCCCATGAATGTTTTATTTATTTCACCGCATTTTCCGCGGCATTTCTATCAGTTCTGTGAACGGCTCAAATCGCGCGGAGTGACCGTACTCGGCATCGGAGACTGCAGCTGGGAGGGCCTCGGCGATAACTGCCGAAATGCGCTTACAGATTACCGCGCAGTTTCGAGTCTGATGGATTACGAAGCTGTTTACCGCATCGTGGCTGAATATATATATCGGTATGGCCGAATCGATTACGTGAGCAGTCAGAACGAATTCTGGCTGGAACTTGAGGCGCAGATCCGCACGGATTTTCATATCATGACGGGGCCCCATGTTGAGGAACTCGCGACGATGAACCGCAAATCCCTCATGAAAGCCCGATATGAAAAGGCCGGCGTCAAAGCTGCTCGCTGGACGCTTCCCGCGACGCTGGATGATGCTCTCAGTTTTGCCTCAAAAGTCGGCTATCCGGTGATCGTAAAACCCGACAAGGGCGTCGGTGCTGCGAGTACCTATAAAATTCACGACGCCGGTGAACTGGCGGATTTCTGGTCAACAAAACCGGATTCTGTCATATTTATCGAAGAAGAATGCGTTCCCGGACACGTGGAGACCTTCGATGGAATTACCAACAGCCGCGGCGAGGTTCTGTTTGCTGCGAGTCAATGTCTGCCGGTCAGTCTGATGGACGCGGTCAACGGGGATACGGATGTGGTGAGCTATTGCCAGGCACCGTCCGAAGATCTGCGGCGCGCCGGCGAAGCCACGCTCAAACAGTATCCGGCAAGCCATCTGTTTTTCCATTTTGAATTCTTCCGTCTGGATGAAGACAAAGCCGGCCTCGGAAAGAAGGGCGATATCGTAGGACTGGAAGTCAACATGAGATCTCCGGGCGGGCGCATCCCCGACAAGATGAATTACGCCTACGATACGGATGTCTATACGATATGGGCTGACAGTCTGATTCATGACAAATGCTTCATGAACAGCGAATTCAAGCATTATATCACCCATATCGGGCGCAAGAATTCCATAGCATATGCTTTCGATCTGGACGAAATTCGCAGACGCTGGGGGCACTGCATGATCGAAGAAATGGATGTCGATCCTGCACTTGCAGGCGAAATGGGAAATCACGCCTATCTGATGCGTGCCGATTCACTCGAAGAACGCGACAGACAGGTACAGGATATATTGAAACGACGTTTCTAAACACCACGGGCGACAAAACATACAGGAGAATAGCGAAAATGCGAAGAGATTGGTTGACACATCACAGTGGGTGGCTCGATCGCGATATGCACATTCTTGTGCACGGTCATGCCGGCGTTCCTCTCATAGCAGTCCCATGTCAGGACGGCATGTGCGACAACTGGGAAAGCTTCGGCATGCAGGACACCCTCGGCGATTACATTGAAAACGGCACGATTCAGCTCTTTGGCGTCGACACCGTGGATCGCGAAAGCTGGTCCGACAAGGACGGCGACAAGGGGTGGCGCGCATGGATGCAGGAACGCTATTTCCATTATATTGTCGATGAAGCTGTGCCCTGGATTCGTCAGATCAACGGCAGCAATTCTCTCCCCATCGTGACCGGTTTCAGTCTTGGTGCAACGCATGCCGTCATTCTCTTCTATCGCCGTCCGGATTTGTTCAGCGGCATGCTCGCATGCTCCGGATGCTATGACGCCACGAAGTTCTGGGACGGCTGGTGCAACGAAACCCTCTACGATAATTCTCCCGTTCATTTCCTGGCCAATATGCCCGGGGATCATTATTATATTGATATGTACAACCATCGTCGTTCTGCTATCTGCTGCGGCCAGGGAGCATGGGAGAACGAAGCCATCCGAACCGGCAATATTCTTAAAGATATATTCAATCAAAAAGGCATCCAGACCTGGATGGATTTCTGGGGATACGATGTGAACCACGACTGGCCATGGTGGCGCAAACAGATTCGCTACTTCCTGCCATGGCTGCTTGAAGGCACTATATGGACGTAAATATCACGCTTCACTACCGGAACGATAATATCAAACAGCTACTGCTGAAAGGGAATTTCGGACTCGAAAAGGAGAGTCTGCGCCTGACGCCCGATGGCTACATGGCTCATACCCTCCATCCGTTTCCCGATCACAAGCACATCGTAAGGGATTTTTGCGAAAACCAGACGGAGATCAATACGCCCATCACAACTTCTCCCGAAGAGGCCATCGCGTCATTGACGAGCTATACAAAAGAGATCCAGAAAAAACTCGTTGAATTGCCCGAACCCGAAATTCTCTGGCCATTTTCCAATCCCGCATACATCCGTAACGAATCGGATATCCCGGTGGCTCAGTTCACCGGCGGGTTTTCTTCCAAAACGGATTACAGGGAATATCTTTCAGACCGTTACGGAAGATATAAAATGGTATTGTCCGGAATTCATATCAATTATTCGTTTGCAGATGAACTGCTGCAGGCGGATTATGAAATCGGGGAATATACCGATAGTTTTCAGCACTATAAGAATGCCCTTTATCTTTCACTCGCCAGACAAGCCATCGATTACGGCTGGATTATCACTGCAGTCACTGCAGCCAGCCCGCTGCTGGATTCCAGCTACGTCGAAAAAGGCCGCATCGGACATAACACGTTTAACGGTATGGCCAGCGTTCGATGCAGTGAAATGGGTTACTGGAACTATTTCACACCGGTACTGGACTATCGCAATATTCAGTCATACGCAGACAGCATCCTTCACTACGTCCAGAAAGGTCTGCTGGCTGCCCCCACTGAACTCTATTATCCGATACGCCTTAAACCGCGCGGGTTAAACCGGTTGACGACGCTCTTCAATGAAGGCGCCGATCATATTGAACTGCGCATGGTGGATCTCAATCCATTCGACAAATCCGGACTCAATATAAAAGACCTGAAATTCGCACAGCTCCTCCTCGTGTGGCTGGCATGTACCAAGAGTGAGCATTTCACGATTAAAGACCAGGTTCAGGCCGTCCAGAATTATAAAAATGCAGCCCACTATGACCTCAAAACCGTCAAAATCGTTGCGCCAAGCGGACGTGTCTGTTCCGTCGCAGATGCATGTCTGGATATCATCAAAAATATGAAGGAATTTTACAGCGATTTCCCGAAAGATATTCAAGACATTCTCGCATTTGAAGAAATGAAATTTATCGATCCCGAAACGCGTTATGCGTGGATGATTCGCAAACAGTTTGCCTATCAATTTGTAGAACAGGGACTCTATCTTGCCAAACAGAGACAAAAGGAATTACTTGAAGACTGACATGTGTGAGCTATTTGCCATATCAAGCGCTGATTCAATGCAGCCAACTGATATATTAAAATCCTTCTTTTCCCACAGCGACACCCATGCCGACGGCTGGGGACTCGCTATTTTTACTTCAAACAGCGTCAACCTCGAAAAGGAACCCGTCAAGGCCACAGACAGCAGCTATTTAAAATATCGCCTGAACTCCCTCAATAACGTGAGCAATATGTTTGCCCACATCCGGAAAGCAACCCGGGGAGATGTTACATACAATAATTGTCACCCATTCGTCATGTGCGACTGCGAAGGACGAATGTGGACACTGATGCACAACGGCACCATTTTTAACTGTCCCAGGCTCGAACCCTACGTTCAGGAACAGCAGGGAATGACGGACAGCGAGCGAATCCTTTGCTATATCATCGACAAAATCAATGCTGCCAGCGTCATAAAACAGCGCGGATTGAGTGTCGAAGAACGGTTTAAGCTCCTGGATGAAATCGTGTGCGAGGTGTCCGCTCATAATAAACTCAATCTAATCATTTATGATGGTGAGATTTTTTATATTCATACAAATTATAAAAATTCTCTTTATGTACATCAGGAAATGAACAAAGCCATCTTTGCCACCGTACCGGTCGACAATCGCGTATGGCTTCCGGTAACATTTACGACCCTTCTGGCCTATAGGAATGGGCATCATATTTTGACCGGAACCTGCCACGGAAATGAATATATCGATAATCCGGAAGATATGCAGTACATGTATCTGGATTATCTTGAGAATTAAATGAATTTTGTTGGTTGTTGGTGATTGGGCACAGACGTTCCACGGAATGTCTCTAACCACTAACAACTGACCACTATCAAAAAGCTGTTGCATTCTCCAGCCACTTAAAACTATGATTTGCCTGCGTCGAATTCGGCAATATCGGCCACATGTCATACATTATGCGACACAGAGAATTGATGATGAAAAAATATTTATTCCTCTCCGCCATTTTATGCACGCTATTCACAGCATGTCAGGAGAGTCAGAATCTCCCGCAGCAGGCAACAAAAAAAGCTCAGGACATTGGTCAGCAGCAGCAAGCCATCCTTTATGGCACTCCGGCTACGGATGAACCCTATACGGTTTCGCTGTTCATGCCGCCAGGTAATGATTATGTGCTATGTGACGACAACGGCATTTCAGAGTGCCGCCAGGAATTTGGTAATAACCAAACCTGCATAACGGACAATGAGTATGAGTACTGTTTGGAAACATGCACGAGCAAGGGAAAGACAAAAGTAAAATGCCAGAATTACAAAGATCTTGATACACTCATAACCTATGAATGCATAGATTTAGATGGCACGCTTCTCTACTACCCATCCGGCACGATACCGGACAGATATTGCCTCAATGCATGCAATGCAGCCGGAACTGACTGCGATTCTCAGGGCTCAACTGAGTTCTTTGTGTGCTCCGAGGAATATATCAACACATGCAAAGACATGGGCTACAATTCATGTTATGAAAACTTTGAGTATGCATATTGTGGCAATACCTGTACCAAGGAAGGAAATATCAAGAAAAGCTGCGAATCAGTTTCCGAAGGCGTTGTTACATGGGTCGATGTCTGTACTAAAGTCGAAGACCGACTCATTTATACGTTAAATTTAGACGAGAGCTACTATTGCAAGAATGCGTGCAACTCGAACAACTCGGACTGCGACAGCGAAGGTCCGCTGCTCGCAGATCCGGACGAAACGCCAACCGTCTCGGGAGATAGTTTCTGTACAGGAACCCTGATTCACCCACAGTGGGTCCTGACTGCCGCGCACTGCGTGGCAGAAGCACAGAACGGCAAAATGAAACCCAATCCAGACAATTACAAAGTTAAAATCGGCATTGGAAACAAAGAAACTGAATTGATCGAATTAGATCCAGCCGGCGCGGATTATTTCTACTATCATGAAGGTTATAAGTATGACGAAGAAATGGATAACGATATCGATCATGATATCGCCCTGATTAAGTTGAAATCTCCTGTACCGGACAGCATTGCAACGCCCGTTCCCCCGCTTCCCAACTGGCTCGCACTCACATCCAAAGACCTGCCCAAAAACATGCAGACCAGCGGCTTCGGATTCGATGAAAATGGAGCCAGCGGTTCCAAACTTAAAAATACGCGGCCATGGACGCATTATTGCGGCAAATTCAATCCTTCCGATTCCCAAAGCGGCTGCTACGTCGGCAAAGTCGATATCAAAGGATGTCATCCCAATCCTGATTACTGCGAATATTACGGAGAATACAACTTACAAGACATTGATACTGTTATTCCTTATGGAACGCTCTATGCACCGGTCACCCCAGGCGGACAATGCAGCGGCGACTCCGGCGGACCGACCTATGTCTCTGTCGGCACCAAGAAATATGTTGCCGGCGTAACAAGCTACAGCGATACACCATGCCGTACCTATAATGTCATCACGGCAGTTCAGGATTATTACGACTGGATCATTGCCAAAGCCCCCGAAGTTGCAGAACAATACAAGGAAATCTGCGGCAACGGCATCGACGACGACGGCAACGGCCTGACAGACAACAAAGACCCCGCATGCACCTATTGCGGCAACGGCATCGTCAATGTCGGTGAACAGTGCGATGACAAAGAATTCTCCGGCAACAAAACGACTTGTACACAATGGGATTCCATACAGTACGCCGCCGGAAACGTCTCCTGCAACATGGACTGCACCGTCAATTTCTCCGCATGCACCAAAGCCAATTACTGCGGAAACGGCATTCTGGATACCGGCGAAAAATGCGACACCCTGGCTTTTTCCGGCCAAAAGAAAACATGCACGGAATGGGATTCCAAATACGTTTCGGGAAATGTCTCGTGCAATAAAGACTGCACCATCAATTACAGCGACTGTGTCGTCGGCAATAAATGCGGAGACGATGTGGTCAGCGGCGACGAAGTCTGCGACGGAACAACATTCTCCGGCAACAAAACGGCTTGTTCAACCCTGTTCCCAATGCTCTATTCGAGCGGAAAAGTCAAATGCAGCACAGACTGTACCTACGACACTTCGGAATGCACCCCTTGGTGCGGAAACGGTTCCGTCAATACATCCAAAGGCGAAGCCTGCGACCACGGTCCCGGCGGTGACAAATTCCCGACCAGCAAAAATACCTGTGCAAAAGTCGTGGGTGAAGGCTCCACGGGTACACTCAAATGCGCCGAGAACTGCGCATCGATCGATGATTCCGGCTGCTCAAAACCCTCGCTGTGCGGCAATAAAAAACTCGATTCTGATGAAGATTGCGACGGCACTGCATTCCTCGGCGGCAAAACAAAATGCAGTGACTGGAAGTCGAGCTATACCAAAGGCGATGTCACATGCAACGCCAACTGCACCATCAATTACGGCCTCTGCGAAAGCGGACCTGTATGCAATAACGGCAAACTTGAAACCGATGAGAAGTGCGACGGAACACTATTCTCCGGCGGCAAAACCTCATGCAAGACGCTGTTCCCCGACCTCTATTCCGGCGGTTCCGTCAAATGCTCCGACTCTTGTACCTACGATACCTCGGAGTGTATCGCATGGTGCGGCAACGGTTCCGTCAATACAGACCTGGGCGAGGTCTGCGATCATGGAAAAGATAGCGACAAGTTCCCAGCAGGCTCAAATACCTGCGAAAAAGTCGTCGGGAAAGGTTCTGCCGGCACGCTGAGCTGCGCACCGGACTGCAAGACGATTATCAAATCAGGATGCACCGAACCGGCCTATTGCGGCGACAACATCATCAACAATACCGAACAGTGCGATGGCGGCAAATTCCAGGATGACAAAACCCTCTGTTCCCAGTGGGACAATAAATACAGTGCCGGAAACGTCAAATGCACCGCAGGATGCGGACTCGATTTCAGCGATTGCACACTCGCCCCGGCTTGCGGCGATAATAAAGTTAACGGCGATGAACCCTGCGACGGCAATTCGTTCAAAGACAACAAGACGCTGTGCAGCGAATGGGACAGCCAATACGCTTCGGGACGCGTCAAATGCACCACAAAATGCGCACTCGATTACGACGACTGCAAGAAAGAAATCACAGTTCCCGACGAAATCTGCGACAACAAAGCCGATGACGACAACAATGGAAAAACCGACTGCGACGATCCCGCATGCGCCACCGATGAAATCTGCAAACCCGAGGCAGTATGCGGCAATGGCATCACTGACGGAGACGAGGAATGCGACAAAAATTCATTCCTGTTCGACAAGGATAACTGCAGCGAATGGGTAACAGCCTTTAAATCCGGCGAAGTGACCTGTAATCCGGACTGCACCATCAATTTCGACAAATGTTCGACCAAAATCGCCGAAATCTGCGACAACAAAATCGACGACAATGAAAACGGCCGCACGGACTGCGACGACTACGAATGCATCAGCTTCGAAGGCTGCAAAGCTCCTACGGATCCCAATACACCGGATGATCCTCACGAGCCAGACAAACCTGAAACCCCTGAACAGCCAGGAAATCCGGAAACGCCGACCAATCCGGAAACGCCGACCAATCCGGAAACTCCAACCAATCCGGAAACTCCAATCAATCCGGAAACGCCGACGACGCCAACCAATCCCGGTACGCCTACGACGCCGACCAATCCTACGACACCGACGACGCCAACCAATCCCGACACTCCGGCTCCGACCGCGCAGGACAACAAAAAATCGAGTGATTCCGACTGTTCAACGACGCCGATGGCACCGTCCGACCTGCCCGTACCCGCAATTCTGCTCGGTTTGTTCGGTCTCGGAACGCTCATCCGCAGACGCCGCCAGTCATAATTGTCCATCTTTTGGGGGCGGCAAAGCCGCCTCCGCGCTATTGGCCTGCAGCCAATACGCGCTCCGAACGCCGCTATTGCCGGGCTTCGCCCGAACAATACGCGGCGTCTTTTTCGTATCGACCAATATCAGGAATTCCGGCTTGCGTTCCGAATCTATCTCGATTTGTGGCTGCAATCCCCCATCATCCCTTCATTTCGCGATGCATTATCCCCAAAAGCAGTGGCGGCGTATTGCACCGCAATAGACGCCACACCGGGCCGTATCGCACAGCGATAGGCCGGTCCCCTCAAATATATGCTTGTTGTTATGCTTCATACGTAATCCCGGACACGCCTCAAAGCCCCCTCACGCAACGAAGAACAAAGTATTTAATATTGCATTCCGGTGTCTCTTAAATCTATGATAAAAATGTGTAGAATTTTGTTACATGGCCCACATATCGCACACTCTGCGACATGGAGAATCAAAAATGAAAAAATATTTATTTCATATCGCTATATTATGCACAGTATTCACGTCATGTCAGGAAAATGAAGACCCCAAAAAGACGCAGGCAGGACAACTGACTCAGGACATTGATGCGCAGCAGCAGTCCATTCTTTACGGCACGCCTGTCACCGATGAACCCCATACGGTTTCGCTCTTTACGATGAACAACGATGACGAATATGTTGTCTGTGATTCCGACAACATTAAAGAATGCCAGAATAAGAATGGCTCCCAATATACGTGCATTACGCGCGGTATCATCCCGGTTTGCGTAGAATCATGTACAGCCAAGGGCCAAACGAAGACAGAATGTCTGGATATTGATGGTCTGGATATGGTCACAACCAACGAGTGCACCGAGGTCGATGACCAGCTCGTCTACTTTTCATCCAAAACAATACCAGACAAATTCTGCATCAATGCATGCAATGCGGCAGGAACAAACTGCGATGCCCAGGGGGCGACGCAGTATTTTCTCTGCTCTCAGTCTGATATCAATCAGTGCAAATCAAAGGGCTATAATTCGTGCTACGATGAAATCTTCGACACGCATTGCTCCAATACCTGTACCAAAGAAGGCAAAACCCAGAAACACTGCAAACATCTGTCGGGGAACGATGCCACATTCGTCGATGTCTGTACCGACATCGACGGTCAGCTCATTTATGCCAATGACCTGACAAAACGCTACTACTGCAAGCATGCGTGCAATTCGGCCGGCACGGACTGCGACAGCGAAGGCGCGCTGCTCGACGATCCGGATGAAATCCCCATTGTTTCGGGCACTTCGTCCTGCACGGGAACTCTGATACATCCTCAATGGGTTCTGACTGCGGCTCACTGCGTTGCAAAAGCCCAGAACGGCACAATGAAGCCAAATCCCAACAACGTCAAATTAAAGATTGGTATCGGCAACAGCCAGAGCGCGTTGATGAAAATCAAAACAGCCGGTCCCGATTACATTTATTACCATTCTGACTATCAGTACGATGAAAGCCTGGGCAACGCCATCGATCACGACATTGCGCTGATCAAGCTCAAAACCCCGATTCCTTCCAGCATTGCGGAGCCGGTTCTGCCGCTTCCAAAATGGCTCGCGCTATCGTCTGAGAATTTGCCGCTAACCATGCAGAGCAGCGGCTTCGGATTCGATGAAAACGGAAAATTCGGCAACAAGAACAAGATGACCCGACAATGGACGCATTACTGTGGTGCATTCAATCCATACGATTCTGCAAACGGATGCCTCATCGGCACAGCCGAAATCAAGGGATGTCACCCCAATCCCACTTATTGTGCAGCATATGGAGAATTCGACCTCAGTGTTCTCGTCACCATTCCTTATGGAACGTTCTTTGCGCCAGTCGCCCCGGGTGGATTGTGCAACGGAGATTCCGGAGGCCCGACATACGTCACCATCGGTAAAAAACAATACGTAGCCGGTATAACCAGTTTTGTCGATCGCCCCTGCAGAACTTATAATGTCATCACTGCAGTTCAGGATTATTACGACTGGATCATTGCCAAAGCACCGGAAGTTGCTTCACAGTACAAGGAAATCTGCGGAAACGGACTCGATGACGACGGCAACGGCCTGACGGACAACAAAGATCCTGCATGCGCCTATTGCGGAAACGGCATCATCAATGTCGGTGAGCAATGCGACAACAAGGAATTCTCAGGCAACAAAACGACATGCGTTCAGTGGGATTCATCGCAGTACTCAGACGGCACGGTATCGTGCAACAAAGACTGCACGATCAATTTCTCCGCATGCACCAAAGCCAGCTATTGCGGAAACGGCATTCTGGATACCGGCGAGAGCTGTGATACCCTGACTTTTTCCGGGCAAAAGAAGGCATGTACTGAATGGGATTCACAATACATTTCGGGCAATGTGTCGTGCAATAAAGACTGTACCATCAATTACAGTGCCTGTGTCGCCGGCAGCAAATGCGGCGACGGCATCGTCAGCGGCGACGAAGACTGTGACGGCACACATTTTAAGAACAACCTGGTATCCTGTTCTTCCCTGTTCCCAATGCTTTATTCGAGCGGAAGAGTCAAATGCAATTCAGACTGCACATACGACACTTCGGGATGCACAGCCTACTGCGGCAATGGTTCCGTCAACGCCAGCAAAGGCGAAGCCTGCGATCACAGCGCCAATGGTGACAAATTCCCAGCCAGTCAGAATACCTGCGCCAAAGTCGTTGGCAAAGGCTCCACTGGAACGCTCAAATGCGCAGAAAATTGCGCTTCCATCGACACCTCGGGATGCAGCAAACCAGCACAGTGCGGCAATAATAAACTCGATTCCGACGAAGACTGCGACGGCACCATCTTCCTCGGGGGCAAAACGATCTGCAGCGACTGGAATTCGATCTATTCCAAAGGCAAAGTAACCTGCAATGCCAACTGCACCGTCAATTACAGCCTGTGCGAAAGCGGACCCGTATGCAGCAACGGAAAGCTCGAAGAAGGCGAAAAATGCGATGGTACCAAATTCGACAATAACATAACTTCCTGCAGAACGCTGTTCCCCGACCTCTTTTCGAGCGGTTCCGTCAAATGCACTGACACCTGTACATACGATACATCTGCATGCGCCGCCTATTGCGGCAACGGTTCCGTCAATGCCGGCAAAGGCGAAGTCTGTGATCATGGCAAAGACGGCGATATATTCCCAACCGATGCCAATACCTGCGAAAAAGTCGTCGGCCAGGGTTCTGCCGGCACGCTGATCTGCGCTCCGGACTGCAAGTCGATTATCACATCGGGATGCACCGAGCCGGCATATTGCGGCGACGGCATCATCAACAATACCGAACAGTGCGATGGCAGCATATTCCCCGATAACATGTCGCTCTGCTCCCAGTGGGACGACAGATACAGTGACGGAAACATCAAATGCACCCCGGGATGCGGCGTTGATTTCAGCGAATGCACACTCGCCACAACCTGCGGCGATAAAAAAGTCAACGGTGACGAACCATGCGACGGCATCTCATTCAGGGACAACAAAACAATGTGCAGCGACTGGGACAGCCAATATGCAGCCGGACGCGTCAGCTGCACCAGAAATTGCGAACTCAATTACAAATTATGCAGAACTGAACTCACAATCCCCGATGAAATCTGCGACAACCAAATAGACGATGACAACAACGGCAAAACAGACTGCGAAGATCCGGCATGTACAACAGACGAAATCTGCAAATCCAGTGCTGTCTGCGGCAACGGCATCACCGACGGCGACGAGGAATGCGACGGAACTTCTTTCCTGTTCGACGAAAGCCGCTGCAGTGAGTGGGTAACATCCTACAAATCCGGTACGCTCACATGCAATCCCGACTGCACCGTCAATTTCGATAAATGTTCAGAAATGCCTGCCGAAATCTGCGACAATCAAATAGATGATAATGGCAATGGGCGAACGGACTGCGACGATTATGAATGCATCCAATTCGCAGGATGCCTCGCGCCTACAGATACAGAGAATCCTGAAATTCCGGCCACCCCCGAAACTCCGGTCAATCCGGTTACACCGGGTAATCCGGCCGCTCCAGCCGTTCCCGGAACACCGGAAATGCCCGCCAATCCGAACGCATCTGATGCCCAAAAATCGAGTGAATCAGACTGCTCGACCTCACCAATGTCTCCGTCCAATCTGCCTGCTTCCGCAATACTGCTGGGATTGTTCGGATTCGGTGCAATCGTTCGCCGGCGCAAACAATAACATTGCACAGCAACGCCCCGCAGGGGCGTGGCTGATTTTATTTATGCATTACCACAATAATAATTTGTACAGACGTTCCGTGGAACGTCCCTAACGATTCACCACCAATCCCCCTCATCTCGTCTTCAGTGGCTTTTCCTGTGACAATTTATATACTTTTGTTTTTACAAACATATCTCTGCCGCCGCCATACTTTGGAACTATCCACGATTCCGGATAATGGCTGAAAGACGAAGCATTATAAAACATACCATCCAGATATTCAGCATTTGATATATTCCACTTCTCCACGGGCTGATTGAAAGATTCAGCGAATCTGAACATGCCGCTCAACTTTTCAGCCTTCGAAACATTCCACATTTCCACGGGCTGATTGAAAGATTCGGCATACGCAAACATCTCTCTCATATCCGTAACATTGGATACATCCCAGTTCCCCACCGGCTGATTGAAAGATTTGGCAATATGGAACATACGATTCATGTTCTTAACATTTGAAACATCCCAGTTATCCACGGGTTGATTAAATGACTCAGCTCTTTCAAACATCTCACTCATATCATCAACTTCGCTAAGATTTGGCGGGGCTTTGGGAATGCCATTGAGTTTTTTACATCTTGCCGCAAACTGATACATGCTCTTCCAGGAAATATCGCCCCAGTCATCGATCGACAAGACCGCCGACTGACTGGCATCATTAAAACTCGGACAAAGCCACATCGCAGGTATATTGCCGCGTACCCAGATTTGATGATTGCCGGAATTGGGCTTGTAAATACATGTATGGTGATCCGTCAGCCCGATATATTCATAATTGCCGTCGCCCTCACAATCCAAATCATATTTGACAGGATATTTGCTCTCCACCGAATTAATGGCAACAATAATATCGATATCATTTGGCCGTTGAGAATCACCTGGTTCTATAGATATGGTATATTTAAATGGCTTGCGATTCTCAAATTCCGAAACCTGCGCAGCATTGGGCTCAGCATCATCCGCCGAACCCGAAGATTCATCCTTTGAATCATATTCAGTACATACACCGGGCCGAATACAATAGCCATTCGCAGCACATCGTACATTCCCGCACGCACAACCGGATTCCTGCTCACACTTCCAACCGATTTCTTCACATTGATAACCAAGACTATATGAGCAATACCCGTATGAATCACATCCCCAGTGAGGTTCTGCTGGCAAAATCGATGTTCCGTAACAATAGAGATCCGAACCCTTGCTGAAAATTTCATCCCCATGTTCGCTGAGCTCACTCCAGCCAATACTACCGTACTTCGCCATATAACCGTTGTCATATACGCATTCACCATCGATACATTCCGCCCCCATCGCACAGACATGCTCACCGCAGCGGCATCCGGAAGGAAGCTGACAGCGCAGCTTACCTTTTACGAATATATTATCAAACTCAAAATTTTCCTTATCTTTATCATAATAGCGGTAATATGGCATAAAGCCGTATTCATCCGATGGCAGATGATTCGGATTGAATTCAGACATGTCATAGGATTGGATCATATTCCAGTCCATTAAATTATCGCCCCTCGATACCAAACGTTCATCATAAAAATAACGCTGTTCATGGAGGATATTTGCATAAACTTCCTTATGGCATGAAGCTCCGTAACAGAACTCGCCGGTATGACAGGATGTCTCTCCGCACGGACAGCTCTCGTCAGTACATGGCAGTGAAAGAACAAGTTTATCCATTGCTCCGGCTATCGGTTTCTCTGTGAGCGGATCAATGCACTGCCCTTCAGAACAATAGCTGCTCATCGGACATTTGGTATCGCCGCACGAACACCCTTTCGGATCATTGCAAAGTACATAATACTGCTCATGATAATGCAGACAGGTTTCATTCTGAACATCATTGAGTTTTCGATCACCGCACCAACAGCCATCCGCATCGAGCCTGCCATCGCCGTAACACGGCACGGAACACTTTTCGCCTTTTTTAATGTTCTCACCATTACATTTGCATCCGGCACTATTTCCGCATACCACCGGATTGGGCTCATTGTCCCCATAATAATGATAATCAACGGATTTAACCCTATAATCCGGAGGAACAATAACCGGATTCTTTTCATGATTGAGGCACCTGCCATTTCGGCATAATGCATTTTGAGGGCAATGCAATGCCCCGCAGCTGCACTCATTTTGGATACAAGCCATTCCGATTTCCCGGAAAGATTCCTCCATGCCATTTTGAGCAGATATACATTTATAACCTTTTTCAACCGGTTTTCCATCACAGTATGCCGGAGAAACATCAGCACATTGCCCATCCATACAGGCCTGAAACTGCTTACACTGTGAATCGCCGCAAATACAACCGTTAGCGTGATCACACACCCAGGCCTTGGTCTTACCGTTATCTTTCCCTGATGATACCATTACAGCCATGCACTTCCAATTCTCGGGATTGCCGGAAATGTTCCAGCCATCCCGTTTTCCGCTGCATTCTTCATACGGCAAATTCACATCCACACATTGTCCGTCAATGCAGGATTTCATATATCCACAGCGCGAATCACCGCAAACACAACCGGATTTTTTATCGCATATCCAGGTTTTAAGCTCACTTTTACCCTCACTCCCGGGCAGTGAATTCACAGCCAGACATTTCCAGCCATCGGGCTTGTCCGAGATCTTTATCGGTTCATTGTTCTTGCCATGACAATACCGATGTCCGCCCTTACATTCGATAACATCATAATACGTCTTGCCCGAATGCTTGAATTCGAGGTCATCCGAATCATGAACATTCTCATCCCTTTCTTTTCCTGCATGATGAGCCCCAGCCATCGTACGTCCGAAATAAATATCATATGATTTGACATCCAGCTGTTCGGGATCGACACACCAACCGGGCTTTTCCGGATATTCAAAAGACTGATGGCCATCAAAGAGATCTACATTACAGATGGGTCTGCTCACATCATGTGCTTCGCACTTATCAGCGGCACATTCGCCCGAACGACAGAGTTCTCCAAAACGGCAGGTCGTTTTATCACATCTGCATTCGGATTTGTCACATATATATTCAGACGGTGTCGGTATATCATTTTGAATCTCGGTCCACCGCCGCATCGAATCCGTGCGATCCAGCACGCATTCTCCAAGAGGGGATATTGATTCAATGGTTGTATCCAATCCGCCATCCACATGAAACATGAGGCTATCCCGATAAGCAAGATCCTTCCAGTATTTCTGTTGATCAATATATGAATATTGAGGAATGGAATAGCCATTAAATCCTATTAAAGCTCCTTTCGGATAATGCCGGCCATCCCGGGTATGGCAGCCGCCATCCTTATGGCAAGTCAGAATTCCACCAATCTCGAACTGACTGCCAAAAGAGTCATCCGCAGAGATTACGGCATTGTAACGATTGCAGTAAAATTCACCGTGCTGATTGCTTTTAATTTGCTCGCAGGAACAAACGCCGTCCTTACAAATCCCGAATTTCATGCACGTTCCGTCACCGCATGGACAGTTGCCTTCGAGGCAAAGATCAGGTTCATCCCCATATTCCATAGCCACACCATTGTATAAAGTCCAGCTGCTATATAAATGAGAACGAAGATTATCCGGCAAAGCTTCTTTGCATACTTTATTTTCACAAATATCGAATTGCTGAATATGTTTGGTTTCATTGCCATCAAAACATTTGCATCCGATTTCATCCACACAAACCCAGTGATTATAACGGCAGCGATAATCGCGGTAGTGATAGGGATCCTTTGCACACGGCCTGTTGCGCAATAAACATTCTTCAAACCAGTCGGAGTTTCCTAAAGATTCCTCATCAATACCGCCGCAGTACTCATTTCTTGAGTAGAGCTTGTCCATAAACTCCTCAGTGGGCATCCAGGCTTCGTCATCACGGTTCCTGCGCACTTGCACTGGTATCCACTGATTATCTCTGCAAATGTAATTTTTCGATACCGCATCTTTGTATAACGATGACCACCTGGAAAACTTTCTTTCGAATCTATTATTTTTATAAGCAGTCCCAAACGAATAATTGTTGCCTTCACTATTGCATCCATTATTATGATAACATCGCTGGCCACCCAAAATACAATACCACCCCTCTCCCAGCCACTCCGTCCCGTCTTCGCATACACATTTCCCCTTCTGCAGCCGGGCTCCATTCGCACATTCCACGATATTATTTGCTTCCTGCCCCTCTTCCTCCTGAACCGGCAGATCGGATGACGCTCGTTCGGGATTCTGCTGCGACACCTCGTTCTGCGCCGTTTCCCCCTGTTTTTCGGGCGCCTGATTTGCCGCATTCCGACTGCAGCCGGCAACGAAACTCATCGTGGATAAAACTGCAATACCCAATACAATAGTATATTTCATAGCTGCGATTCTCCCGGCTCAAATGCTTAAACAATACAATCGGTCCCTTCACACTTATTTTTTTATCATGAATCCCAATAGTTGGCGAGGGTTTGTTCGGATGCAGGCTATCTCCGATACGCCATGCATTTCGGGCTATCTCGCCCGGGAGGCGTTCTCACGAACGTCCCCCGGCTCAATACGCCCTCCTGCGCCCGGCTATGCGTATTCAAATATTCTTCAAACACCCAGCAGATAAGCACATACGCCGGGCGCCCCCATACTTCCCCCGCAATACTTGACATCCCATTTCGAATCAGATACACATGCCGCACTTTTAAATGCAATAGAGTTGCATTTAACAAAAAACATAATTTAGAGGAACAAACATGAAAAACAGCAAAATATTCTCCGCAGCCGCAATCCTGGCCACCATCTTTGCATTCAATGCATGCGATGACTCGCAGTCCGTCGAAGCCCCCGAGCCATCGGGAGACCTCGTCAGCCATCCCCTCGAAGTGAACATTGACGGCACCAAATCCGGACAGACCGATGTTACCGAACTTGCCGACAAGGTCATTACAGTGACTGCATCTGGTGCAGAGTCCAAAGCAATCAAGGTCTCCGATATCATTGCCAAAGCAAACAATATCAGCGACGCCGATCTGGAAAGCTATCTGGCCAAATACAAATGTGAATACGAAAGCGGCGACGATGGCTTCAAACCATCGAACAAAGGTGAAAAGTGCGCCCCCGTCAGTTGTTCCCTGTCCAACAAGAGCTACCTCAATGTCGAGACGTTCGGTGTATTTTATGATGACGATGCCCCGATGAAGAACGGCTGCTACCGCGTTAAAAACGTCAGCAAAGTCCTCATGTACGAAGTCAATCAGAGTGCCGTCGAAATCTACATTTATCTCGACAACGAACTGCTCGCCAAACTCGATGCAT
>JAFRYG010000105.1 GCA_017441205.1 Pseudomonadota bacterium | reverse complement strand
TGCCTGAAAAATTTGAAACGGGCTTTGTGGTGGATGATTATATGCCATGGGCTGATGGAATGCAGAAGCAGTTCAAGATGAAATAAGAAAGGCGGCGAATGCCGCCTTTCTTGTCAATACGTTCCATTATTGAGCGCTTACCACGAATCAAACCATTTTACAATTATGTATCTTTTCTCAACACATCCAGATACTTGTGATAGCAAAACACACGATTTCTCTGCCGATTTGAAGTTTCTGACAATATATCCATTTCGATCATTTTTTTGATTAACCGCGAAACCTTGTTAAAAGTCATCGATAATGCTGAAGATACATGCTGAATATCCATGATTGGATGTTGCTCTATATATTCCAAAAGTAATGCCAGATCACGGCTGGAACGTTTATCCTCAGAAATCATTGATAAGTGCTGATTGCGCAGGGAAGATAATTGATAGGCCATGTTCACTGAATCCCTGGCTGCTTCAGCAATGGAACGCAGAAAGAATTTCACCCATTGCTCATAATTACCGTTCTTTCTGATTTCGGCCATTCGATCATAATACTCAAGCTGATTCTTCTTTAGATAATATGAAACATACAATACAGGTTTTGACAGTAGGTTTTGCTGCATAAGATATAGAATAACAAGCATGCGGCCAATTCTTCCGTTACCATCAAGGAATGGATGAATCGTCTCAAACTGGTAATGAATCAGCGATGCACGAATCAGCGGATCATAAGACTCGTCTTCATTCATATACCTTTCAAGATCCCTCATATTCTGTTCCATGTCCTCAACATTGGGAGGGATATATCTGGCATCTTTTAATCCACAATTTGCCGCACCGATCCAGTTTTGAGACCGCCTGAACTCACCTGGATTCTTCTCTTGCCCACGAACGCCGCGCATCAATTCTGCATGTACATCCCTCAACAGCCGATTGCAAAGCGGCAATTCCGTAAGACGTTGAATGGCATATTGCAACGCATGCACATAATTAACGACATCCGCAACGTCCTCATTCGCATGCTCTGCAACCGATGGATCAAGCACATCATCGAGCGTACACTGGGTTCCCTCAATCTGTGATGAAATCAGAGCCTCCTTGCGTACATACATTGTAATAAACAAGTCCGTACTCGGAATTAACCGGGTCACAGCTTCCAGTTCAGACAGATTTCCTCGTGCTTCGCCAATCCATTGAGTCAGCTCTGCGTCCAAATGCAAGTCCGGTGGTAACGGTGATGGACAAAATGAGCGATACGCCATATCTCCCGACAAATTCTGTACCCATACGCCCTGTCTCATCTCACCTCCATTGCAAGTGGAAATAACACATCCGATTGAGCGCCATTATTTTCATTTTGAAACACAAAATGGAAATAACACAATCAACACGGCTACCATATTTCCAATTAAGCATCAATAATGAAAATATGGCGTTCATTTTTCGCACATTATTTCCAGACCGATAATAACAGGCAGCGCGGCGGCGTATTGACCTCACCTCTCTCCCCCAGCCGCTATGCGGCTTTCCCCCTCTCCCCTCTCCACACTGGAGAGGGGAAAGGGGGATATCACGAAGCAACAGGGAGTATGGAGTGAGGTCAATAGCCGGCCGCACGCAGGCCGTATGCGCAGCATAGGCCGCAGGCGCAGGCGTATCGGCCTATCGGGCCGATAGCCGCGCACCCCCAAAAACTATCGCCGCATCTTTTTTTGCCACTTATAGAGCCAGTTCAGAGCCTGAATCGGCGTCGTTGCATCCAGCGAGAGTCCCTGCAAATCATGGAGAAGTTCGATCAATCGCGGATCTCCAATCGGATCCGGCGCAGGTTCATCCCCAAATAACGAACGCTGAGCTTTTGCCGTATTTCCCATGGGTTCGGGATCCGTCTGCGGCGAAGATACCAGCTCCCGGTGCGCATTCTGCTCGAGCGTTTCCAGAATCTGGGACGCGCGATCGAGCACTTCATTCGGAATACCCGCCAGGCGCGCGACTTGAATTCCGTAGCTTCGGTTGGCTGCGCCATCGACGAGCTTTCGCAGGAAAATGATCTCCTTCTTGTATTCCTTAACGGCAATCGAAGCATTTTTCACGCCGGCCAGAACATTCGCAAGCTCGGTCAGTTCATGGTAATGCGTTGCAAACAGCGCGCGCGCACCAATTTTTGTATGCAGGTGCTCTGCGATTGCCCAGGCCAGCGAAAGCCCGTCGTAAGTCGATGTACCGCGCCCGATTTCGTCCAGAATGACCAGGCTTTTTTCGGTCGCATTCTGCAGAATATTCGCCGTCTCGGTCATCTCGACCATAAAAGTCGACTGTCCGAGGGCCAGATTATCGCTCGCCCCAACGCGCGAAAAGATGCGATCGACCACGCCGATCGAAGCATATTCTGCAGGAACGAACGACCCCATCTGCGCCATTAGCGTAATGATGGCTGCCTGTCGGATGATCGTCGATTTACCGGCCATATTGGGCCCCGTAATGATCAGGAGTCTTCCCGAATCATCCAGCTTGATATCATTCGGAACAAACCGCTCGCCCTTTGGCAAAAAGCGCTCCACGACAGGATGGCGCGCATTCTTCAATACAAACGCACGCGAATCATCCACGTTCGGACGCGAATAACTGCGGTGATGAGCGGTATGCGCCAGACTGCACAGCACATCGATATGCGCCAGAATCCTGGCATTCTTGATGAGCTGTGATATCTGCGTGGCCGCGAGTTTTTTCAAATCGCGATAGAGCTCCAGCTCGCGCTCGGAACGGCGCGTCTCGGCATTGAGCAGCTCTTCTTCGTATTCCTTGAGTTCCGCCGTATAGAATCGCTCGCAATTCGTCAGCGTCTGCGAACGAATATAGGTATCGGGAACGAGCGACAGATTGGACTTGGTCACTTCGATAAAATAACCGAATACGCGCTGATACTTGACTTTAAGAGAGTTAATCCCCGTCGTCTGGCGCTGTTTGGCTTCGTAATTCAGGAGCCACTGCTGTCCATTTTCGGCGATTTCGCGGTATTCATCGAGTTTTGCATCGTATCCCGGATTGAAAAAATTCGTGTCATTCAGATTGCTCGGTGCATCCGGTACGATGGCGCGTTCGATTTCGCCGGCGAGAACATCGATCGGCGAAAGCTGCGTAGAAGCGCGTTTTAAATAGGCCGACTGGCAATTCGAACATCGTGCAACGATCGCCGGCAGCGCCTGAAGCGTTTTTTTGAGCAAAACAAATTCGGACGGCATGATGCGATCGTTGGCAATCTTGGCTGCCAATCGTTCGAGATCCCCTGTTTCGCGCAGTCGCTTGCGCAAATCATCGCGGCACTCAAACCCATTGACGAGTTCTTCGACGGCATCCAGGCGCGTGCGAATCTGCCGGACATCCTTGAGCGGATAAGCCAGCCAGTTCTGAAGCAGCCGCGTTCCGGCCCCCGTCACGGTCTCGTCCAGTTCCCCGAGCAATGAACCCGCTTTCTGGCCGCCGCGAAGCGTCACATAAATCTCCAGATTCTGAAACGTCGCCGCATCGATCTGCATAAACGCTTCGGCGCGATAGGGATAGATCTGCTCGATATTTGCCGTCAGCGGATAATGCAGGTCGCGCAGATACAGCAACAGTCCGCAGAAAGCTTCCTGTACGAGCGTCGGCTGCAGAAAATGCATCTGATCGATCATATCGATGAACGACAGGAACTTCTCTTTCGACATAAAGACGATGTCTTCGTTGTCTTCGCTCATCCAGTGATCGAGCAGCGCCTGCTGCGCAAACAGTTCGCGTTCGCGATATCCCACCGGAATCCCGGGAACCATGCGCTCGAGCGCCGCATCCTGTGCCGTGTGGTGCGAAATCACTTCGCGCACATTCAAACGCATGATTTCGGCCTGCAGTCCCTGAAGCGTATGCAGTTCCGTCATCGTGCAGTAGCCCGTCGAGAGATCGATCGAAGCCATCGTGCAAACCGGCATTTCACCTGCGTTTTCGGCCATTTTTGAGGTCTTGGCCCGCGAAATATCGTGCCAGACGACGGCAGTTAAAAACCGCGCATTCTTGTCGACTCCGGGCCGCTCATCACAAAGCGTTCCCGGCGTGACGATTTGCGTAATCCCGCGCTTGACGATCCCGACCGCAGTTGCCGGATCTTCCAGCTGATCGCAAATCGCAACCTTAAACCCCTGTTCCACCAGCTGAAACAAATACTCGTTGATCGATCGGAACGGCACGCCTGCCATCGGCAAATCCTCGCCGTCCTCGCATTTGCTCCGGCTGGTCAGCGTCAAATCCAGTGCCTTGCTGACGATCTTGGCATCGTCAAAAAATGTCTCATAAAAATCCCCCATCCTGAACAGCAGCAGCATGGAAGGATTCTGTTTCTTGGCATCCAGATACTGCTCGATCATCGGAGTCAGTTTGACTTTATACCCCTGATACACAATGAGGGTCGAGCTCAGCCAGGTCAGGTCTTGTATTGTTTCGCCGTATTGCATCGATTTATATTAATATGTATTAATAATGTATAATTTCAACATCCCATCAACAGAATGTCGTTTTTTGTTTCTCTTTTTGAGGGGGCAGCCGCCCCCTGCGCGTCTATTGGCGCTTTTGCGCCAATACGCCGCTACCCCCACTGCGGGGGGCGATGGCCCCCGCGCCCCTGAATCCCCAAATCCAAACACCCCGCCTCAGTTCGCAAGGGGCCTTAAAGACTTCTCAGTCTCAACACATCGTAGAGAGCGCAGATCTGCGAACAGGCTGTATCCAGATCATCGTTGACGATTGTAAAATCGAACAAATCGGTCTGTGCCAGTTCGTGGCGCGCCGTATTCAGGCGGCGTTCGATGACATCCGGAGCATCCGTTGCGCGCGAACGCAAGCGTTTTTCGAGGACTTCCATCGACGGCGGTGCAATCAGAACGCACCACACACCGGGATATTTGCCGCGAAGCGTGCGAGCGCCCTGCACATCGATGTCGAACAGCACATCCAGACCTTTTTCCTCGACCGTACTGCGGATCATTTCGTGCGGCGTGCCGTAGTAATTGCCGAAAACGTTGGCATATTCTGCGAATTCGTCCGCATCGATCCTGGCTTTGAACGTATCGACATCGACAAAATCGTATTCCACGCCATTCTGTTCACTGCCGCGCGGCGCGCGCGTCGTCGTCGAACGCGACAAACAGCAGGTATTGCGATGTGCCAGCAAATGCTGGATCAGAGTCGATTTGCCCGTACCCGAGGGACCGCAAATGATGAGCATGTGTCTGGAAATCTGCGCTTTGTCCGTCATCTGTTCTTTCCTTTTAAGTCATATAAAAAAGTGTTGGCGCGTATGCAATAGCGCCAACGGCGAGCCGTAATGAAGCGCCGAAGCTTCGGCGAGGCGCGAATTAGGCGCGCCAAACATACTCCAAAAAACAGATTTTTTCACACCAAATGGTGACGTGTTTTGACAATCCATATTGGAAGCAGTTCAGCCCTGATCTGTTTTTGTTTTACAAACGGATTTGCTCAGGCCTAACGGCCTTCGCATTTTGAGTGGTTAGTGATCAGAGGTTAGTTGTTAGAGTTTTAAAGCAACTCCCAAGGGTTAATCTATTCCATGAGGCCATGAATTCTAACGACTAACATCTGACATCTAACATCTAAAAGTGAGCAACGTTAGTTGCGAACAAATCCGTTTGTAAAAATAAATCACCTGAGGCTAAACAATTACCCATATTGGAATACGGAATCGCTGTGATCTTTTGAATGATACAAAAACGTATTATATTCATGCATCAGGCGCGTTCGAATGAACAAGCCGTTTTAACCACTTCGCATGAGGGCTGCAGTCATGACAGAAATCACACAACTCCCGATTTACAAGCACCAGGGCGAGATTCTCGAAGCGCTGGCCAATCACCAGGTCATCGTCGTTCAGGGTCCGACGGGATGCGGCAAAACCACGCAATTGCCGCGAATTCTGCTGCGAAGCCCCATGATTACCGGCCGCATCGGCCTCACGCAGCCCAGGCGTATCGCTGCAGTCAGCGTCGCCGCAAGGCTCTCGAAGGAAATCGGCTGCGAACTGGGCGAAGAAGTCGGCTACGCCATTCGTTTTGACGACAAAACCTCCGAAAATACGGTCGTCAAGGTCATGACCGACGGCATTCTGCTTCAGGAATCGCGCTCCGATCACCTCTATAACCAATATCAGGTCATCATCATCGACGAGGCGCATGAGCGTTCGCTCAACATCGACCTCGCCCTTGGCCTGCTGCGCATTGCGATCGACAAACGTCCGGAACTCCGCGTCATTATTAGTTCTGCGACGATCCGGGCCGAGACGTTTCAGAAATATTTTTCGCGCACCGGCGACGGCAGCGACGTTCCGCTCATCTCCATTCAGGCGAGGACGTATCCCGTCGATATTCAGTACCGGGCGCTGACGGGCGATGATCGCGATGAAATGCCGACCGCCCTCGTCGACGAAGTCAAACGCATTCACAAGAGCGGTCAGGAAGGCCATATTCTTTGCTTTTTGCCGGGACAGGCCGCGATTCTGCAATGCCAGGAAATGCTTCAGATTGCGCAGGCCACCGAAAAGGGCTTTGGGGATTTATGGATTCTGCCTTTGTACGGCGCGCTTTCGCGCGACGAACAGGAACGCGTCTTTGACGAAAAGCCGGGCATGCGCAAGGTCGTTCTGGCCACCAATATTGCCGAAACTTCGATTACGATTCCCGATGTGCGGTTTGTCATCGATTCGGGTATCGCCAAAATCCCGAGGTTCAACAACGATACGCACATCACTACCCTTCGCGAGGAGGGCGTCAGCCATGCCTCGCTGGCACAGCGCGCAGGGCGCGCCGGCAGGACGGCTCCCGGACAGTGCATCCGCCTGTTTGCCGAAGAAAAACTCTCGGATCGCGTGAATTTTACCGACGAAGAAATCATCCGTCTCGAACTCAGCGAGGTCCTGCTGCGGCTCATCGACGTCGGGATTTATGATGTCGAATCCTTCCCGTTCCTGACCAGACCGCCGCATCAGGCGATTTTGGATGCGCTCGAGGAACTGCGGCGCATTCAGGCCATCGAAAAAGACAATCACCTGACGAACATCGGCCAGAAGATGGTTGCATTTCCGCTTTCGCCGCGGCTTGCACGCGTCGTCATTGAGGCCGGCACCAAATATCCCAGCGTTCTCGG
Organism: Pseudomonadota bacterium; assembly: GCA_017441205.1. Classification (GTDB taxonomy): domain Bacteria; phylum Myxococcota_A; class Bradymonadia; order UBA4248; family UBA4248; genus UBA4248. The sequence goes on along the minus strand of JAFRYG010000105.1, from coordinate 2,475 downwards.
CGATGTCGTCATCGCCGTTGCCTGGCTTTCGGTCAAATCGCCGCTGCTCTATCCGCCCGAGCACGAAGCACAGGCGCGTCGCATTCACAGCAAATATGCGCATGCGATGGGTGATCTGCTCACTGCCGTCGGATTCGTTCACCGCTACAACGATGCCGAACTCAAAAAAGAGTTCTGCCGCAAGAATTTCCTCGATCCCGACACGATGGCGTTCATTTCGCAGTCGGCAGTTCAGATTCTCGATATTGCCGAAACCGTCGGGCTGATTGCTCTCCCCGACGGCGACGAAAACGACGTCATTCGGGCCTTTTTATCGGCTTACGGCGATCAATGTCTCGTCCGCAAAGGACGCAGCTACGTCACGCCGCTCGATATCAACGTCAATCTGCATCCGTCGTCCTCGCTGTATCAGAGCATGCCCAAGGTCATCATGTGTCTGGAATTCATCCAATCCACGCGGACGTATGCCGAACAGGCGTCTGTCGTGCGTTCCACATGGCTCAATGAATACGGCATTAAACTCGATTTTTCGCAGGATTCATCGCGGCCGGGCCGCGGCGCATACCAGGAGTTCGGTGCAGATCGCAAAAAACAGCGTCGATTCGAGCGCAGCCGCGCCGCGCTAGGGTACAGCGAGGACGATTTTCGGCCAAAAGAGCGAGTATTGTATGATTCGAGGACTGCCAAAGGCGCTGCGACAGCATCCAATGGCCGCAAGCTTTTCCGGGTCCAGAATGCGCGCCCGACGATGCCCGACAACCGTCCGCGCACGCCCGAAAAACCTGCCAAATCGCCTTCAGCCAAATCGCCGTCCGTTCTCCTCATCGGCGAGCGCGAACTCAAGTGCATCACGATGTCGGGCAAACCGCAGGTCCTCATGACCATCGACGATCTGCGCGCAATTGCGCCGATTCAGCCGCTGACCGATCATACCTCGTGGCTCAGCTATCGCGTGCAGGTGCGTGACAATACCGATAAATTCACGATTATGCGCGGATTTAAGCTCGGCGAAATCGTCGATGTCGCCAGAATACTGGGGCTGCTCGACGGCAAGCTTTTCGTTCCCGACAGCATCCCCATCGGTGCAAGCCTGAGCGCGCGCGCCAATATCAAGGTACTGCTCAGGGCTTTGCCGTTCCTGGGACATTGCCATATCGGTGCGCGCGGCAAGAATGGCTGGCTCACGCTCGCCGGAACCGAAGATATCTTCTGGTTCGAATTCAACGACAGTCCGCTGGATGCGCTCGATTTCTCTGTTCAGACCCTCGAACGTCTGTACGACTTCATCCAGGACACCGATGCCCTCGAAAGCATCGCCAAAATCACCCAAAAACTCGCGGATGCATTGCGCCGCGTCAAAGCGGCGGTGATTGATAATTATTGATCTTTGTATGGGGGAACTTCTTTCTTTTGTGCCAAAAGAAAGAAGTTCCCCCATACCCCCTCCAGAAAGAAAACCATTCAGAGGCTTTGGGATTCCGCATAACCGACGCGCCCTATCTGGGCGCACACCACCAGCACGCAGTAGGCGTGCCGGAACACGACCCGAGATGAGCGGAGCGTACCCCCGGGAAAGAGGGGTGTCCCAATGTGCTCGCCCAAAGGCGAGCACAAAAACACAAAACAAAACACATCAAAAACACAAAATAAAATACCTCAAAAATACAAAATAAAATACCTCAAAAAAGCAAAACGCAACTTCCATAATCCAATAAAAATCATATAATACCATAAGGTTTTCATCATGGAGGGAGCTTATGGAATATTTGCCAAGAATCGTTGATGAAGAGCTTGCATTACGTTTGGAAGCATTTGGGGCGACGTTGATCATCGGCCCAAAGTGGTGCGGCAAAACAACGACCGGTGAGCAGAAAGCAAAAAGCATCCTGCGTATGCAGGACCCGGATAAACGGGAAGGATATCTGGCCACGGCCGAAACAAAGCCATCTCTGCTTCTTCGCGGAGAAAACCCGAGATTAATAGACGAATGGCAGGTTGCTCCAGAGCTTTGGGATGCAGTTCGCAGCGCAGTGGATCAGCGACAGGAAGATGGCCTGTTTATTCTCACAGGCTCAACTTCTGTGGACAACAGTAAAATCATGCACTCCGGCACTGGCCGCATTTCGCGCATGAAGATGTATCCCATGAGCCTGTTCGAGTCAAAAGAGTCCAATGGCAGCATATCTCTGAAGTCTCTGTTCAATGATCCTGCTTTGGATATTGATGGTATCACAACAGACTTGTCTGTTGAAAACCTCATCTTTACTGCATGCCGGGGCGGCTGGCCAGCCTCTCTGCGCCACAAAAGCGATGCTGCCAGACTGATGATTGCCAAGGACTACGTGAACAACATTTGTGAAACTGATATTACCACCGTCGATGGCGTACAAAGAAATCCCGTCTGGACGAATATGATTCTGCGTTCTTACGCACGCAATATCTCCACGCTGGCAAAGAAATCCAACATCTTCAAAG
>JAFRYG010000104.1 GCA_017441205.1 Pseudomonadota bacterium | reverse complement strand
GATGCTCGGGATGATGGCATCGCCGACGTCGTGAATCGCTTCGACGTCGCGGAGCTGGTATTCGCCGGTGAGCGTGTTGAGTTCGATTTCGAGCACGCAGACGCCATAGGAATAGTAGGCGAACGGCTTGCCGCGGCCTTTTTCGACATCGTAATAGATGTCGGGCGTCGCGTAGTAACCGGCGGCCGAGAGCTGGACGCGGTCGGCGTAGGCCCAGTTGATAACCTTGACGATATCGACGGGGTCTTTGCCCGGTGCGAGACACAGGCCGTTGTCGAACACGATTTTGTCAATGTCGGAGTCGGCGAGTTCGAGGTGTTTGGCGACGACTTTGCGCAGGCGTGCGGTGATTTGATCGCAGGCGTTCTTGATGGCCGCGCCATTGAGGTCCGTACCGCTGGAGGCGGCAGTTGCCGATGTATTGGGCACTTTGTCGGTGCGGGTGTTCATCAGGCGGATGTGTTCGGGCTTGATGCCGAGGTTATGCGAGGCGATCGCGACCATTTTGGTGTGCAGGCCCTGGCCCATTTCGGAGCCGCCGTGGTTGATGGCGACGGAACCGTCTGTATAGACGAGGACGAGCGCGCCGGCCTGATTGAGCATCGTGTTGGTGAAAGAAATGCCGAATTTAACCGGCATAAAGCCGATACCGCGTTTGATGTAGCGGCTCTTGGCGTTGAAGGCGTCGATTTCGGCTTTGCGTTCCCAATAGCGCGCGGATTTGATGACGCGGTCGGTCATCATCGGAACGCGGAAGTTTTTGAGCGGGGTCTCGTACTGCATCATGTTGCGCGGGGCATCGCCGTAGTAGTTCTTGATGCGGATGTCGAGCGGATCCATGCCGAGGCGGCGTGCGGCGCGGTTCATCACGGTTTCGGTGACCATGAAGCCCTGGGGACCGCCGAAGCCGCGGAATGCCGTGTTCGACGGGAGATTCGTCTTGGCCGTGTAACCTTCGAAATGGAGCGCCGGGATGTAGTAGCAGCCATCGAGGTGATACAGACAGCGGTCGAGAATGCACATCGAGAGGTCTTCGGCCCAACCGGAGTTGGCGTAGCTGACGACGTGGAGACCGAGGATCGTGCCGTCGTTTTTGAATGCGGCTTTGTATTTGCTGAGGAACGGATGGCGTTTGCCGGACCATGCCATATCGTCGTCGCGGTTGAGCCAGACGCGGACGGGACGGCGCGTAATCCATGCACCGAGTGCAGCCAGACCGCCGTATTGCGCGCCCTGGGTTTCTTTGCCACCGAAGCCTCCGCCCATACGGGGCATGATGCAGACGACGTGGGATGCGTCGATCCCGAGGATTTCTGCGGCTTTGCCCTGAACGCCGGTCGGGCACTGGCTAGAAGCATAGATGATGACGTCGTTGTCTTCGTTGACTTCGGCCTGTGCGCAGTGGGTTTCGAGATACCAGTGTTCCTGGCCCGGGGATTCGACTTCGCCTTCGAGGATGAAATCGGCGTTTTTCCAGGCTTCATCGAGATCGCCGCGCGCAATGATGTGACAACCCGGGAGCATGCTGTTTTTGGCGATGGCATCGCGGATGTCGATGATGGCTTCGAGCGGGTCGATATCGACTTTGACCTTGGAGGCGCCCTCTTCGCAGGCTTCGTAGGTTTCGCCGAGGACGAGGGCGATGTTCTGGCCGATGCAGTTGACTTCTTTAGAGGCCAGGAGTTCTTCGTCGTGCATCCATGAGGAAGCATCGTTGACGCCGGGGATGTCTTTGGCCGTAATGACGGCGACGACACCGGGAACCTTGAGGGCATCGGAGGTATCGATTTGTTTGATGATGCCGTGAGCCACCGGGGAGACGACGATTTTTGAGACGAGACAATGCGGCGGGAGCGGCATGTCGTTGACGAACTGTGCACGACCGGTCACGTGTTTCCACGCGCTCTCGTGAACGGCATTTTCATGAAGCGGGCTTGTACGATTGGGATCTTTCATGATTTACTGCTCCAGCTGTAACGTGGAAGTGGGTCGATAAAGTCTTGCAGGAACGTGATTTTCGAGGGTTTCGAGATAGAACCCGCGCAGGATATTGCATGCAACGGTCTTGCGATACCAAGCGCTTGCGCGCATATCGCTGATGGGCGTGAAATCGCCTTCCATCGCTTTGGCGGCGGCTTCGACGTTTGCTTCGTTCCATTCCTTACCGATGAGTGCTGCTTCTGCCAGTTTGGCGCGAGCACCGGCGACAGCGGCAACGCCGCCGAACGAAAGACGTGCAACGGTCACGATATTTTTATCATCCGTTTCGACGTAGCATGTGCCCGAAACCGAGCTGATGTCGAGCTCGAGGCGCTTCGAAATCTTGTAGGATGCACAGCGTGCATTGTCGGGAATCGGGGGAACATCGAATGCATAGATGAATTCATCGACTTCGAGGGAGGTCTTGCGGTAACCGAGAATGAATTCGCTCATCGGGATGCTGCGGATGCCGCGCGAAGAAATCAGGCGAACGGAGGCATTGAGTGCCATCAGGACGGGGGCAAAGTCGCCGACCGGCGACGCGCCGCCGACGGAACCGCCGACTGTCGCAATCTGCTTGATCTGGTGGGATGCAAAGAAACGCAGGATGCGGCCGAAAGGCACGAATTTATCCTGACACATGGCCTCGAGATTGGCCAAACGGGCAGCTGAACCGATATGCAGGCCTGTTTCGTCGATCGTGACTTCCTTCAGTTCCGGAACGTTGATCAAACACATGAAATTCGCGCATTTGCGCGCATGCTTGTTGATGAGTACCGAAACATCGCTCGATCCCGATACGATCATGGCATCGCTGTGCGACGATTTAAAGTCACAAGCTTCGTCGAGGGTCACGGGCATATAGAAACGAACGCCGTCGTACTCATAATCAAGGGTATCGAGCGCCATTTCGGGTTCGCGCAATTTATCAGCAAAGTCGTCATTGCCGGTTCCGGCGAGTGCGTGGACGCATTCCTTGATGGGACGATAACCGGTGCAGCGGCAGAGGTTGCCGGCCATCTGCTCGTCGAACTGCCAGGGCTGCGTCATATCGTGGCGATAGGTGGCCTCGAACAGGCTCATGGCCACACCCGGCGTGCAATAACCGCACTGCGAGGCATAGTGCTCAAGAATGGCATCCTGAACGGGATGGCGTTTTTCGCCTTTGGCCAGGCCTTCGATCGTATAGAACTTCTTGCCATGCAGCATCGGCAGCAGCACCAGACACGAATTCACAGCGCGATAGCGCGGTTCCGGCTTGGCAGACGCATCCTTAAAGACGACCGTACATGCACCGCAGTCGCCCTCGTTGCAGCCTTCCTTCGTTCCCGTCAGATGAAGCACATCCCTCAAATAATGAAGCAGTGACATCGTCGGCGGAAGCCCTTCGATCTCATACTGCACATCGTTAATCATGCATCGGATCTTGTTCATTTCCTTCCTCGTTTGGAAACACATCCCTCGCCGGGACTGTGCATCGATTCATGTAATGCCGCAAAATCGGCCATGACCCCATTCTGTCGTATGCTAAAAAGCACCGTTACACACTATTACGAAATCGCTTTGATGAAAATTCAAAACGTCAGATAAATGAATTTTCTATGGCTCAACACACATGCAACCATGTTGCGCAAACAAAATACACGATATTCCGTACGAGCTAATAATATATATACTTTTTTATGAATATATTTTGTTAAAGGGGGAAGTGTCCCCCTGCGCCGCTATTGCCCTGCGGGCAATACGCGTCTACCCCCTCTGCGGGGGGGGGATAGCCCCCGCAACGCCCCCCCCAAACTTCGAAATCCAAACAATTCGCCTCAGTTCGCAAGGGGCCATTCACTTCACCTCTCTCGCCTATCGGCGCTCCGGCTCGTGACTGACCGTTGCTCACTGGGCTCTGCGATTCGCACCGTTCACAGGACGGTGCTCATCTCGGCCCCCCGCAACGCCTCCCCAAACTTCGAAATCCAAACAATTCGCCTCAGTTCGCAATCAGAATCATTTCTGCGACAAATCAGCACTCTCATCGATTTCGTTATGGATGAGGGTCAGGGGATGACAGGTTTCATTTTTATATTTTGGATATGGCTTGCATGTATATACTTTTCCGTTCAGCCGGGATTCGCGGATCGTCAGATTTGCCGATGGAATCGGCTGTACAAAAGCATAGCTGATATTATTTTTAACGACAGCATGATCAATATCAATAGATGCAGACGCCGGAAGCACCATGCCATTGGTCGTGGAATTATCTTCAACATGAACCTGGCTCAGTGCAGCACGTTCGAACTGATCGGCTGTTTCGTAATTGGCTCCGAAAAGTCCGATACCCTGATTTCTCAGAAAACGAACATTTTTGAGCAAATATGCCGCTTTATCGCTCTCGGAACGCGGATTAATCTGCATCAGTGTTTCTGCCAAAGACTCCGCCTGTTTCTCGACATGATTATCTGAAATCTCGATATTTTCGGCCAAAAACAATTTCCCCACAGAAGCAGAGAACCGCTTCTGAGGCTGATTGGATTTGGTCCATTCGAGATTTGAAATATGGACGATATCGGCATTGAGCTGAATGCTCAGTGGCCCCATATCGGCCATATCCTCAGCTTTCCCGGTAAACATGAGACGATTATGGATTCTGGCCGGGGCTGCAAACATCAGTGTCTTGGCAACACTAAAGCCGCCCTCGATCGGAGCAAAGACGATTTCTACTGTCGTTACCCGCTGTATGAGCGTCTGAAAGCAGGATTCAATATTTTGCAGATCTGCATCAGAAGTCAGCGTCATCACAGCATGGATCGGCAAATAAATACCATCCATGGAACCAGTTTCCGGATCTGCCCTTTTCAGGGATTCGCGAGCAAATTCCTTTTTGATGAGGTCGACATCCTCCTCACCATGTATTTCTACAACTTTTTCGCCATCAAACATCCGCATGTCCATCGACTCCAAAATAGAATTAAACGTCTCGGATGCCTGCTTCTGCGCGGGCGTTTCGGTTTCCTGAACGCCGTGCATTGCAGTGCCGATGATTTCCGAATTCTCAGCATTCCGGGATGGCTCATCCTGCTTCTGTGAACCAGCACATCCCGAAACGCACAGGAACAGACATACTATTGCGATATAAAGAGGGTATGTCAGTCTGGATGTTCTATTTTTCATTGCGATGATTTACTGTTGTTGCAACCGTCAGCGTCTGAATATTATTCAGGAATGCCTTAAGTGATGTCTTGAATTCGCCATCATTCTTATTTCTCGTCTGTATCTCATGGTAGTTCGGCGTCGTCTGACCATGCGGATTCTGCATATAGAGGTAGGATTTATCGAGATCGACTTCCTTGAGGACTGTCGCCAAATCTTCATTGTTGAGGGATTTACGGTCTTTATTGAAGAAAAACACTCTGTCGACGTTATAGGCGTGATTGTTATAGATAGATATATTAGCTCCCGCCGGATTCGCATTAGAGGCAGTAAACTCGACGACCATACCGAGTGCCTGCCGGAACGTTTTATAGGAATCCAGGTTCAGATCCTGAAATGCCTCGTTGTTCTCCAGTTCGATTGAGAGCTTATCGAGTTCGGTGCGAATATCCTTGACTTCAGCGCTGGACTCGCCTTCGCGGTACTTACCCGAGGGATTCTTGGCGTATTCCTGACCGAGCTGAAGCATCTTGTCAACAGTGGCGCATGCGCTGGCAATATCTTTGTCTGGATTCTGGAGACATATGTTGGAGAGTTCCGTCTTCAATGACGATGCGAAGGCAATGTAACGCGAAATGGCACTGCCTCTGAGCGTTGCAGCCATAATATGGACATCCTGAGCGGCATTGCCATTCTGGGCCTGGGCAAGCTTGAGGAGTTCGCCAATCATCTCCTGACCGGAAACGAGCAAATCCTGACCGGGAGCACCATTCTCTATGCGACGGCTGTCGGAAGCCTCATCGCCGTAGAACATGTGCAGACACATTCCGGACCATCCGCCACTGATCGCCTCATAGCGATCCTCATTGTTTTCATTGTCATTGATTCCATCGCCGTATTGCCCGTACTTCTGAGCAAACAGAGAGAATGCCTGTTCCATGCAATTGACCCAGAGGGCAGCCTGAAAATAGCGAGCCTTGTCAATTTTGAGCATGTATCCCTCATACTCGCTGGAATACTGCATTTGGGGAGTCCAGAGCGAAGTTTTGGGAGAATAGCTCAAACGAATGTGAGACCCCTTGTAGTAGAAGTATTCCGGATGCTCAGTGTTGCAATTATCGCGGGCAACCAGGCCAAGCTTTGTCTTGATGATCGTAGGTTTCCAGCTCGATTCCTCGCCGGTTCCCTCGCGATGGTAGAATGTCGTTGTGACTTCATCGCCGGCCAACGACATCATCTGCACGATTTTGGAGGGATCATAGTGAATGATCTGAAGCAGTGCGGCCAGAAAATAGCAGTCACCGACATTGCCCTGCCGGATATCTTCCTGATAAGTCGTGCCATCGATGAAGAGCGAGCTCGAGTCGAGGTAGTTCTTGACATTGGGATCCTGAAGCGTTCCCTGCAGTGCGACAACCTTCTGGCCTTTTTTGTTGGCTTCGACGAGATCGCCAAACGCCGGATGCGCAGCATCATCCGCAAGTGAAACCGAACCTTTTGTGATGTATTTATCCTTGTGATAACGACCATTTTCAGGATCGTTTCCCGCGACAGTTCCGCGAAGCTCACCATCATGATCGAGCAGCCCGTTTTTTGCATCATCATGTGCAACGGCATTGCCGGTTTTGGGATCGATTCGAATGGTATTTTCTCTCAGACTTACCGGATTGCGAAAATAATTGTACGTTGTTCCACCGCGTTTATCTGACCAGGTTTTTTCAAAATGATCCGTCAGAGTTGGCGTCTTTTCCGTTTCAGAAGCCTTTGACTCTCCTGTTGAAGCCGCCGGGGCCATGGCGTCCCCGGATGCGCTTCCCACACCATTCATGGCATCTTCAAGTTTGTCTGCAACGGGCTTAACCGGCTGCGGATCAAGCTGTCCAATTCTGTCGAGTTTAAATTCACGGCTCATCTGTATTTCTCCTTACACAATACACAATCCTGAACGGTATTTAACTACTAACAGCGCAGTAATCAACTTATAAAATTTACTTTTGTAACCAGCACATCGATGACTGTATCCAAAGGTATCCCCCAAACCCACATCAATTGAAATTAATTCGCCGCAATAAGCGAAAATTCGAATTTTAATTAATTTTAGCTTGCATAATCTCACAATTCTGATTAAAATTCATTTTATAGGTAATAGGGGACTAACAACCTATGGCCACTGGAAGTTATACTGTTCTCGAAATATGGAGGAATGAATGAATCAACTCGACAAAAACATTCTGGAAACCCTTCAGCGCCAGGCAGATATTTCAAACAAGGATCTTGCCGCTCAGAACGGACTTGCCGAAAGCTCCATGCTCAATCGCGTCAAGAACCTCAAGGAAAAGGGCATCATTACAGCATATCGTGCCGTCATCAATCCCAAAGCCATCGGATACTCCGTTCAGGCATTGATCATGATCAATCTGAGCCAGCATCAAATCCAGTCCATTGCTTCATTCGAGGAAAGACTGATGCAGATTCCTGAAGTCAAGGTCGGTTATCATCTTACCGGACGCTATGACTATGCTCTGCACGTCGTCCTTCGCGATATCGATCATCTGGCGACCCTCATCAAAAACACGCTCTCAAAACTCCCGGGACTCGAGCGCCAGGAAACCTTCCTCATCTTTTCGTCAGTCAAGGAAGAGCGCGGCTATTCGCTGGATTACGCTATCTAAGTCAGTATTTGGCAGATCATGAATTACGAATCGTTACTCAGTATTGCGCGCGAGGGAGCGAAGCTTGCAGCAGACAACCTGGCGCGTCTGTGGCAGGTTCCGCGTGAAATACACATCAAATCCGACGAGTCGCTTCTGACCCAGATTGACACCGAAAACGAAGCCATTCTCGTCAGTTTTTTCCAAAAAGCGACCCCCGAATTTGGTTTTCTTGGGGAAGAAAGCGGCATTCATGAAGCCCAGAAGAGCGGTGAACCTTATTGGTATGTCGATCCGGTCGATGGCACATCGAACATGGCACATCGTTTTCCGTGGGCATGCGTTTCCATTGGCCTGGTCATCGAAGGCCAGCCGGTCGTCGGCGTCGTCAGCAATCCCATTCAAAATCACGAATTTTATGGAGCTCAGGGATTCGGATCATTTCTGAACGGAAAACAGCTCCACGTTTCCCGGAATGACGAATTTGCGAGATCCCTTCTGGCAACCGGTTTTCCGGTTGGCCCCCATACATCCAGAATACCCAACATCGAAAACTTCGATCGGGTCTCGCACGCAGTTCATTCCGTGCGCCGTCCTGGCAGTGCAGCGCTCGATCTGGCCTGCGTTGCCGCTGGCTGGTTCGACGGTTTCTGGGAAATCAACCTCAAACCCTGGGATACCGCTGCCGGCGTTCTTCTTGTCCGGGAAGCTGGCGGATGTGCTACAGGATTTGAGGGGGATGCATACGACCCGCATTCACCTTACATTATAGCGACCAATGGCATTCTCCATCGTGAACTCGATGCTCTTTTGACCAAAGCCGGATAAATCGCGTTTCAAATCCGAAAAAATAGTTGCTGTGCGTATGACAATAGCACAGCAAAGGCGGCGTATTGGGCGTGTCAGACGCCCAATAGCCGCCGCCAGAGAGCAAAATGATCATTTCGTTGCGCTCAGAATGGAATTGTTTTATAAGCACCACATGTAGTGTCAGGGTTCTGTCATAGCACAACCGTGTTTATTCTGCCCTAATCTTTCCTATTCTGAGAGGTCGTCATGCCTGATCCCAATTTGTCGAGTCGTCGTGCTTTTTATTGTCAGGAAATGCTTTGGCAGTCTTTTTCTGATTTAGCCATGCAGCGAGGCTGCAGCGTCGATGTGCTCATTAACGATGCGATGTCCGCCTACCTGCAGTCAGGACAGGGAGCAGGTATTGCCCAGGCACAGAGTAATTATGGCCGCCAGCAGTATCAACAGGGACCGATGCAGCAGCCGATGCAGCAGAATCCAGCTATGCAGCAGCCCATGGCAGCCCCCCAGAACAGGCAGCAGCCTTATCGGCAGCCCATGGGAGCCGCGCCACAGCCCGCAAATATTTCATATCCGGGCGCCAATGCCATTCCTGCAGCTCCGATATCCCCTGCCGGTCCGCAAGGTTCGCGCGTGCCGCCTCCTACGCCAGCCAGCTATCGCAGACCGCCATCGATCTTCGAAGAACCCCTCTCGGAAGCCCCATCTCCCGGTGGTAAACCCATGGTTCTGGCTTCATTGGCAGCCCCTCAGCAGGCCCCGATGAACAATATGCAGCAGCAGCCCAATAATTATGGGCAGATGCAGCAGCGCCCCATGAACTACGGCCAGCCGCCCCTCTACATCATCTTCGCCAATCAACGATATACCGTCGATAAAGATAAATATATCATCGGTCGTTCCTCGCAGCTGGCAGATCTCGTCATCCGCGACGGCAATATTTCGCGAAAACACTGCGCCGTCATTTATAAAAACGGTGCATACTATATTAAAGATCTCGATTCGACGAACGGTATTGAATTCCAGGGCCAGCGCATCGATACCAAACGCATTGAAGAAGGCGATCAATTCAATATCTGTGAATTTCACTTCACCTTTACCTATCGCTGATATCTTCAAAAATGATCTGAAACCTTCAAAAGCCATGTTCCCTGCATGGCTTTTTTTGTCGCTGAATGAGGCCTGTCCCCATAATACATATTATAATGTCTTATATTCTATTTAAGAGTCATGACCAATAATGATGCGTTTTATACAGATCTGACAGCAGCGGAAGCTCTCGAAATCGTGGTTTCCGGGCAGATTCCCAATCCGGATCCCGTTCCCGGCTCACCGGAATTCGAAGTTCAGATCATTGCCAAATGCCTTGAACTGGCGGTAGGCGATGCTCCCGACAAAAGACAGATTGCTCAAAACATACTTCGAACTGTACGCCGTCACTTCGTCAATGGCATCACGACGAGTCAAATCTCTATCGTCTCAAAAGACATCATTGCACTGCTGCCCAAAACGGAAAGCAGCTCAGAATCCGAAATAAAAAAATGGATATACGCGAGTGTTCAGCTTTCGGCAGCACTGCTCAGCCTCATGAAGCGCCATGAATTTCTGGAAAATTTCCAGCAGGCTCTCGCCGATATGTCCGAAATATGGGGAAGTTCCGACGCACTCGCTTCGCTCTGCCTGGCTCTGTCTCCGACAGACAGTCCGATGCTCCGCGAACAAAGGCAGTCCGTGACAGGCGCGGATGCGCTGCCGGTTCCGAAGACCAGCACATTCCTCTTTGACTGGCTCATCTCCGGTTTTGAATCTACGCCGGATCACTTCGAACAATCTCCGGATCAGTGCACACTCGCGGATGTCTTTAACCAGGACCCGATGCTCATTCCCCAGAATATCAGGACATTGCTCAAATCGCCTGCCAATTGGCTCCGGGAACAATACAGTTCCATGAATTCTCTGGCCAGGCACAGCGTCTGGCTGACGCTGTCCGGCCAGCGCAATTACATGAATCTTCCTCAGATTTCCGAAGATCAGTTCGAATCATGGCTTCATCATGAAGCCAGACAGATCGAATCATTCGGTGCCTGGCTTTCGGGGCACTCTGCCCCATCGTCCAATGATTCCTTCGAATGCTGTCTGTCTGCGCTTCGCCGCCGGGAAAACGGCGATTCCGACTGGTATAGCGGCTGGCTCAGAAACATCAATTTCGATTTTCCGCCGGTCTGTCCGTTTGAGGGAAAATCGAGCCAAAACGCATGGAATGCCTTCGTGATATTCTGGCGCGCGCTCGCATGGCATGAAGCCGGATCAACCCATCGCGCCATCGAACTGCTCCACACCGCTCTGACCTCCGAATCCGGAACCGGACAGCACTGGATTCTGCTCGCCAGATTATGCGCCGAAAACAAAGCTTTCGGTGAATCCGAACATGCCCTGCAGATGGCCGAAGAATCAATTCCCTGCGCTTTGTATCTGTTTCGGGAAGACGAAACACATCGCCGGATGTCTGCTTCATACTGGCATCAAATCGTGACCCAGACCGGATGCTTTCTTGCCCAAAAAGCACTCGCCGAAGCCCTTTGTGCGCCGGAACCCAATCTGCCGCTTCTGGAACTCGCCATGCGCCATGGCAATGCAGCGATTATCGCAGAAGCAGCCCTTTGTATCTTTGACTGTGGAAGCAAATCAATCGCCGGTGTCGTCGATGCACTCGCAGCATCCCCAGAAGGGAGGGCCTGTTTTATCGAAAAGATCTCCAATCGCCATGATACGGGCCGACTCGACGATCTATATGAATTGTATACCGAAATACAAAATCGGCTGCCGCAAAGCGGCGATATGCTGCTTTTCCGGTCGCTTTGCCAAATTGACAATCCCTGCATGGCGACCCAGACCCTTTCGGAGGCCCTCACAAACCTGCATCCCGAAACCGAACTGTACTGGAGTGCCGCAGAACTTTGGATCATCCTGAAATGCGAACAGCATGAATACGATCAGGCCATACTCGGCATCATTCAGTCACTCGCTCTGGATCATCCCCGGGCGACTCGCACCCTGATGCTGATCATTGCAGGAATTCCGCGTGAAGCCTACGGTATGCTCCAAAACATCATGATCGAGAATCTCGGTACCGAACAGACTTCCCAAATTCTTGCAAGAGTCCGAAAAGGTATCATCTCTCAGCCTGAATCCCCCGAAGCCAGCATTTCCGACGACGAAATCGCGCTTACCATCCTTCCCCTGACCTGGCAGGCCCTGTATCGCGCATCAAGACTAAAGCCCAAAACATCTCCCGAAGATCAGAACCGTGCGGCCCGCGTGCAATCTGTCCTCCAATCCCGTTCCCGCGCCCAGGCGCAATCCCAGGCTCCGGAACCCGCTCAATGGATCCATCGGGCACAACAGCGCGCAAGTGACGAATTCGATATCTGATGCGGCAATGAGGCATCCATCCTCCCTCGCAGGTTTATCGGCCGCCGGGAGACAATATCTGAAACTCGATATTGCATAATACGCAATACACATATTACATATTCACAAATACAGTATTCAAACCATTACACACTCACACCTACATTATAACACAATCACAACTTATTGATTTTATTGAATAATTTATTTTTGACTCAATGGCATTGATTTGACATATACGCCAACCTGCAGTCACGACTGCTTATTTGAAACGAACTGGAGGTCCACAATGTCATTTTCTGAAGAACGTTTTATTCACGAAGCCTTTAGCCACAAAGACGCCCTCATGTCACATGCCATGCGTCTGACCCGAAATGAAAAGGATGCTGAGGATCTCGTTCAGGATACCCTTTTGCGGGCCTGTAAGAATTTCGACAAATACGAACCCGGTTCAAACTGCAAAGCCTGGTTGTTCCGGATTATGCACAACGAATTCATTTCGCAGTATCGCCACAACCGCCGCGAACTCGAATACGTCGATTACAACGAACCGCTCGATGAAAATCATCCCGATTCGCGCGATTTATATTATGACGACGACAAATACTGCGAAAACAGCGATGAATTCGGTGATGAAATCACCGCAGCTCTGAGCACGGTCCCCGATGATTTCAGGGCTATCGTCGTCATGGCGGATCTGCAGGATCAATCCTATCGTGAAATCTCCGAAAAGCTCTCGATTCCGGTTGGAACCGTCATGAGCCGTCTGTTCCGTGGTCGTCAGATTCTGCGTCAGAAACTCCACGACTATGCAGTCTCCCTCGGCATCATTCGGGCCTAATGGCAGGTATGTTATGACTTCAATCCGAAATACGATATTTGAAGATGAAGTTCTTCCGGTCATCCCGGAACTTCGTCAGCTGGCCCTCAAATACACGCACAGCGAGCCCGAGGCGGAGGATCTCGTCCAGGACTCCATCATCAAGGCATACGACCACTTTGATTCCTATCAGGAAGGAACCAACTGCAAAGCATGGCTTTTCCGCATTCTGACCAATACATTTATCAACCGTTATCGGCGCAAAAAGCGCGAAAAAGACTGTATCGCTCATATTTCTCAGTTTGTTGACAAATACGAACTGAATTTGTCGCCGTCATCCGATATTGAACTGGCTGATTCATACCAGAATCACATCTATGCGTTCTCGGACGAAATGCTTCATGCTTTCGAAAGCATGCCGGATAATTTTCGATCTATTATTATATTGGCTGATGTACAGGAGTTTTCATATAAGGAAATATCCAACCTGCTGCAAATCCCCCTCGGTACCGTGATGAGCCGCCTTTGCCGCGCTCGCCAGCAGCTCAAAAACAGTTTTATGAATACAATAGCCTGCCGCGCACCCAAGCTTTCTTGCCCGCAGACCTGACTCTCATATCTTTTTCTCACCATCTTCGGATTGTGGTTTTTATAGGGGCGGTGTTTTGCCTTGCGGCATACACACCGCCATTCAGCCTATTGGCCTGCCAGGCCAATACGGCTGAATCACCTGCGGCGTTTGCTGCCATCCGTCCGTCCAGAATAACGGCGAAGCAGATTCCTTACGAGTCCTGCATTTTCGGGATCATGATAGCGAAGAATCGCTTTCTGCCGTTCCCTGTCTTCCTTATTTTTCGCACTCCAGATCGTTTCCTGCCCTTCGATCGGAAGATACGGCGTCAGTCCCGTATAGTACATCGTCGTCGCCGCACTCATGGGCGTCGGCAAAAAACTCTGCACCTGATCGACAAACATGTGTCTGTCCATGAGCCAGCGAGCAACATCCAGCATCTCTCGATCACGGCATCCGGGGAAGGATGAGATGAAATAGGGAATAATATATTGCTTTTTGCCGCATTCCCGCGATGAAGATGTAAATATATCGCAGAACTCATCAAATATTTTTGCATTCGGCTTGAGCATGAGCTCCAGAACATGCTGATTGATATGTTCCGGCGCAATCTTCAGATACCCGCTCGTATGATATCTGGCCAGTTCACGTATATATTCAGGTGATCGAAGCGCCAAATCATAACGCACGCCGGAACCTACAAATACATTTTTCACCGGTTCAAGGGCGCGAATCTTTCGATACAATGCGATCAGCGGCTGATGATCCGTGATGAGATTATTACAAATTTTCGGAACCAGACATGACGGACGCGAGCATCGTTTGCATAAATCCGCATTCTTCCCTCCCATCGCATACATATTGGCCGAGGGGCCGCCCAGATCGCTTATCGAAGCAATTCCCTTCGGCTGCATTGCACAGATCTGCAAAACCTCGCGGGCAATACTTTCGGGTGAACGACTCTGAATCACGCGGCCTTCGTGGGCAGCGATCGAACAGAATGCGCATCCCCCAAAACACCCACGCATGATGGTGACCGAAGTCCTGATCATTTCGTATGCCGGGATTCTCGCATCCCCATAGCTCGGATGCGGTTTTCTCGAAAACGGCAAATCGTACACGGAATCCATTTCCGCCGTCGTCAGCGGTTCGGGAATCGGGCCAATCCAAAGCTCGCGTTCACCATGTTTTTGCACGATACCGTGACCGCCGACGCGGGTTTCCAGAATCTGAATGCGGGAAGCTTGCGCAAATGCTTTCTTATCCTTGCATACCGCCTCGAAGGAAGGCACCCGGCGAACATCGTATTCTCCGACGTGATTGCCGCCATCATCCTCCCGAACCCGCAGATCTTCGGGCAATGCATCGCACATCATCGCGATCCCCGGAAGCCCCCGGAATTTCTCCAGATTCCATCCATACGACAGTCCATGCGCAATGTTCTCGAGAGAACACTCGCCGCTGCCAAAACTCAGGATATCAGCCCCCGAATCGATCAGTATCGATGGCATGACCTGATCTTTCCAGTAGTCATAATGCGCCATTCGGCGCAGACTGGCTTCAATTCCGCCGATGACGATGGGAATGCCGGGCGCCAGGCGCCTGCATGCTTTGGCATACACGGTCACGGCCCTGTCCGGACGCAGTCCGGCTTTGCCGCCCGGCGAATAGGCATCATCATGGCGACGGCGCTTTTCGGACGTATAGTGATTGACCATCGAATCCATGTTGCCGGAATTGATGCCCCAAAAAAGCTTCGGTACGCCAAGTGCCAGATAATCCTCATCCTTCTTTGGCTGTGCAACGACCCCCACGCGAAAGCCTTCGGCATGCAAAAATCTGCCGACGATCCCCGTCGAAAAAGCCGGATGATCGATATAGGCATCGCCCGAAACCAGGATGATGTCACACTCCGCCCACCCGAGTTCATCCATCTCATCGCGGCTCATCGGAAGAACCGGTGCTGTTCCCAGACGGGCGGCCCAATACTTTTTATGTGTATGTATCAATTATACAGAAAACCTTATGATTATAAATACATGCATTCGACAGCACGTTTTTCTCCATCGCAGCCGGGACACTGCGCTGCCTTATAAATACCTTTGCTAAAATCGTCGTCTCCGGTGTATCCGCAAAATCCAATCGCCGTTCCGTTATTGATGCAAACCGGCATATAATCCGTCGCAGGACATACAGTTCCCTGCGGATCGTATTCAACCTTATGCGGATCGGACGCAGACGGTTTGCAGTCTTTGGCCGGTTTGATGCGAACGACACCATCCGTATCGCAAATGCGTGCATAATAGGAATCGATGCATTCCTCCTGATACGTCTTGATATTGCACTCATCCCCATAAGTTCCGCCGGATTCCAAACCGCCAAGACCTGCGAGCCCCGCAGTTTTCGGACATGTAATCTGATTGCCGGAATCTACAGAACATGTTCCTGCATAACACTCCCAGGTTTCAATCTGCCTGTCCTTACACACATGAACGCTGCTGTTGTGATTGAAACAGTTGGCTTTATATGTCTTCGGATCGCACTGGGGATCATACGTGACCTTGACTTCCTTTTTGGGACAATCGACGACGCCGTCCTTTCCGACAGAACATGGCGATTTGCAGGTCCAGATGCGTTTGCTGTGATTATCGCAGACGACGGCATGAAACTTATCATCAGTACAATACCCGACGCCCTGATCATCATCGCATGAATCCTTCTCCACAAATGCATCCACACAGCCACCCCAGACGCACAGCTTCCCTTCGGGACATGTCGATTCCATGACAGCAAGCGAACCATTCACACAGGCATGGTATTCCTTCGAGAGCTCACCTTTGCACTTCGGAACACATTCCGGTATCTCGATCTCCACCTGTTCCGCAATGCATTTGCCGTCTTTGCAGTGCCGGCCTTTTCCGCAGGAATACTCAACATACTTATCGAATTCCCAAATTTTGAGTGTCGAATCATTGGCACAGAGATCCACGTTTTCTGGCTCAAGCTTTCCTGGTTTGCAGGCACCATCTTTACAGATCTTCTGGTTACCGCATGGTTGTGCAGAAAAACTGCCGCCGACGCATTTGTTCAACGTCGTTTCATTCAAACACTCATCCTTCGTGCATCCCGAAGTTCCTTTATTCTGACAGGCATTACCCACGCATGCCTGGCCTTCAGGACAGGGCTGCGCAGAAAAACTGCCGCCGACGCATTTGTTCAATGTCGTTTCATTCAGGCAGACATCGGCGGTGCATGCCGAAGTTCCTTTATTCTGACAGGCATTGCCGACACATGCCTGGCCTTCAGGACAGGGCTGCGCTGAAAAACTGCCGCCCACACATTTGTTCAACGTCGTTTCATTCAGACAGACATCGGCGGTGCATGCCGAAGTTCCTTTATTCTGACAGGCATTGCCGACGCATGTCTGGCCTTCAGGACAGGGCTGCGCTGAAAAACTGCCGCCGACGCATTTGTTCAATGTCGTTTCAGTCAGGCAGACATCGGCGGTGCATGCCTGATTGGCAGCCCTGCACTGATTGCCTTCGCATTTCTCGTTTGCCGCACATGGCTGGACACTCGGAATACCATTATTGCATTTAATCAGTGTTGCCGCATCCTGACATACATCGGCCTGACACGTTCCCGATGGTCCCGGCTGTGTCGAATTCTCCGAAGATGATTCATCACAACCGACAGCAGCAATGCTGACAACGATAGCCAACAAACAGAAGGGCCTGGACATTTTCCGTCTCCAAAGTATGAGTTCATGAAAGAACTAGTGTTCAATTGCATAAGTCATAGATATTACCATCAAAAGAAACCCGTAGGGCTTCAAGGTTTGCAGCCACCGGTTGTAGCCGAAGGCGACTACCGGGGGGATTTTAATGGAATCCACCAGAATCGAACCCCGCAGGGGTTCCATAAATTATCTCTTACTTTTGCAATTAAACACCAGATAATACCATTAACCGGGGCATTGCGGGAATTCCCTGCAACGCCCAATGATCAATAAAAACTGCGAACTGATGCGCCGACTGGCGCGGGAAACGAAGCAGGTTTTATATCGCGAATGGAGGAAGCGCATATTTGCCTGCAAATAACACCGCAGGAGGACTCTTTCCCCAAAATGACAAACTATCAAAGATTCCTTACAAACCTTCGCCAAGTTCGCGAGCTTCCTGGATCTTATCTTCAGTCACCGAACCTGCGGCCCACGCAGATGCAACGACGACACCGACAGTATCCCAGCCAAGATAGTCGCAGACGGCCTTAAAATGATCTATCGAAGGCTGTGCCGTTTTCATCTCGGTATCCGCCATCGAAAGCAGCAATGCCGTCTTTTTATGTGCATTCATCAGCTTGTCGTTAAAGGCATAAAACCGATCCATGGCGGCCTTCAGCTGAGAAGATATGCCAAAGTAGTACACGGGCGAAACAAATACGACGGCATCAGCAGCGATCACTTCTTCACGAATCTTTGCCACATCATCCTTTTGAACGCATTCCCCCTGATGTGACATACAAAAATCACATCCCATGCATCCGCCAATCTTCAGGAATGCGCAATCCAGGCGTCTGACATCGTGACCGGATTGCTTTGCTCCTTCAATAAATGCAGAAGCCAATGCTGAAGAATTGCCATTTTTTCTGTGACTGCCAGTCAATACAAGAACTCTCATTTCCTTCTCCTGTCATTAAATGATGGTTCGGCAACTACTCTGAATTCGCCGGAGTTTTTATTTGTTTTGTCGGAGTATTCTGAGCAGTTTTCATTTGTACTGTCGGTATATCCTGAGCTGACTTTTTCTTCTTTTTTTTGATTTCGATCCAGCGATGGCTGCGCCCGAGAAATACCAGGTGCAGCAGCATCAGCAATGGAATACACAAAAAACTGACGAATGCAACGCCGAGCAAAAAACGATGTGCTTCCGGATCTGCAGGATAAACCAGAAGATCGTAATAGGCCCACCCGACAAACGTCATGATTCCCAGCGTTCCAAGGGTCTGAATCACTGTCATTACAATGCGCATCGCCCGATATGCAGAATGATAAATGATGACCTGAACGAGCAAAATGAATACGACGACAAAAAGCGAGAGCAGATAATTCGGAGAAACGACTGAAAAATGAATCAGACCAGCCGAAAATCCAATCACGATAAACAGTATTTCCAGCAACGAAACCGGCATTAACGGCACTCGTCCAGGTACGCAGATCCTGTCGCCGACAACCTCGATACCCTTCTGATAGGAGAGCTCAACAGAGAGGAGCGTCTTTTCTGCATCGAGGCGTAATCTGGCACGTTCATCCAGGTCTTCCTCTCCTTCTTCCTCTCCATCATCCAACAGGAGCTCAAGGGCATTCGGATCGCTCAGATCTATGTCCTTCAGGTCCTCGGGAAGATCTTCTTTATTCGGTGCAGCAGGGCTTTCTTCTTTTACGTCATGCACCACAATCCTGACGTGTTCATCTGCTTTGGCATTTTGAACGACAGGTTTTACCGCATTTTCTGCTTTGGCATTTTGAACGACAGGTTTTACCGCATTTTCTGCTTTGGCATTGCGTACGACCGGCTTGTCGGCAACTTCTTTTGAGGATTCATGCACGACCGGCTTCTCTTCTTTTGCCTTTTCAGAATCCTGATCAGCGGCAGCTTTCTTTTCCCTGCGAACCATTTTCTCTAGTTTCGCAGAAAGTGTTTTCAGTCTGTCAACCAACTTTGCCATGAATCATCCGTCAAATTGCCCAATTCTCCGCGCAATGCGCCTTTAGTCGCTATACACCGGTAAATCATAAATTGATAATGATTATTTTCGTCATTCCTCTGCACACGCTTTTTTTACATTTTTCAGCCAGTCGTGGACTTTCATTATATCCCCCGGATTACCGTAGGCCTCTGTCAGTACGAACTCCCTGTCATGAAGGCGAATGACTATTTTGGAATGAGAATACAACAGAAACCACCCAACCGTTGAAACATACTCAATCCCCTGTATCTCCGTCATTAAGATACCTTCGGAAATACTTCTTTCCGTAAGCCGGGAAGCACAGACAAGAAGTTTTAAACCGGGACTCAGGTAAAAATGCCCACTCCGAAACCATGCATAGCACCAGATGCAAACCATGATTATCCCGAGGGCCGCAATCATGAATTTTCCCAGAAAAATCAGAAATCCGGCATCCCGATGTGAATAATCAAAAATAAAATCCGGCAGCATGATGACGCACAGAGCACCGAACACCAACAGTCCGACGACAACAAAATAACGAATAAAAATCAGCAATTTCTGTTTGAACACAGGCGAAATGTAAACCCAATCATCCACTTGCCCCACCCGGGAACACTTCGAAATACTGAGCTGGTGCCCCAGCGAGGGCATTTCAAGCACATTCTCTGCTTTCATTTCGGGTTCATCATTACCATTCATTTTAAATTCCTTTATTCAATGCACTTTCCCTATTCTGACTTGCCTGTTTACGCATATTTCCCAGAATAATATTGATTTTTCTGGCCTCAGGGAGCGCACGCAATCTACCGATCCAATTCAGTATCGCAAGTGTTCTTTCGGGATGCTGCAAAAACTCACACGCATGACCGGAATGACACCGAACCACCCAAATCCCCTTCTCACAGCTCAATAAAACGGTCGAATCCGCAGTTTCCGGATCGACAGCCATTCTCCATGCGAATTTGCGCCACAAAGCCTCCGGCGCCTGACGGATGATGCGAAACATATTGAACGGCATTCCAAAGTCATTCGGTGCAATGGGTTCAATCTGAATCAGTCTTGGCAATCTTCGGAGGGAACTGATCTGATGCACTCTCGCCACAATTTCCTTGTTCTGAAACAGTTCCCCGATCGACATCATGGAATTGCACCGAACAAACCATATTCCCTCATCAATCCGAACGATCTCTGTCTTTCCCGAAACGATGCCATCCACTGCAAGATGCCACGCAGCTGTCAACCACTCTCGTTCCGATAACGCCCAGACGGTTTCTGGCGTCAGATGTGATATTTTATTTGCATCAAGCATGTTGACAAACCTCTCAAATGCAATAGAACGCGTCCACCCGCGTGAATTGTTCGCGGTTCTTTTTAACACATAAGGATAAAAACATGACACAACGAACTCTCAGCATCATCAAACCCGATGCAGTCCGTGCCGGCAACGCCGGCAAAATCATCGCCGAAATCGAAAGCCATTTTCATATTGTGGCCATGCGGAAGCTCCAGCTTACCCATGCACAGGCCGCAGCATTCTATGCAGTCCATCAGGGCAAACCGTTTTATGACGGCCTGGTTGAATTCATGACTTCCGGTCCTGTCGTCGTCATGTGTCTCGAAGGAGACGACGTCATTGCCCGCTACCGCAAGCTGATGGGGGCAACGAATCCCGAAAAGGCAGAAGAAGGCACACTGCGCAAAAAATATGCTACCTCCATGTCTTTCAACGCCGTCCACGGCAGCGATGCCCCCGAAACGGCTGCGGTCGAAGTCGCATTCTTCTTCCCCGGATGCGATCTGATCTAATTGTATTATAAAGGGCTGCGGCACATACGTGAATCATCCCGGCAAGACCACAAACCAAAAAAAAGCACCGCATCGCGGTGCTTTTTTTGTTCATGCGTTAAAACAACATTACTCCGCTGCCGGAGCATCAGCTGCCGGTGCAGCATCAGCTGCCGGTGCAGCATCTGCTGCAGGAGCTTCGGCCGGAGCAGCTTCCGTCGTCTGCGCCGGTTTCAGGGAATCCATCCAGTCTGTAATGATGTTCATATTATCCGTAAAATACAACGCAGCCAGTCCACCGCCGATCAGAATAATCAAAACGAGGAAGATGATGAGCCCAATGGGCGTCTTCTTCTTGTAGGGATCTTCCACTTTGACCTTCGGATACTGGGCCAGTTTCGTAAATGTCTTGCCAAACGGAATATTGACAATAATCCGCGAGTTGATAGCCCAGCCGTTTGCATTGAGCACCGGAGCCAGATTACGTCTGCGCAGTTTTCGCCATGCGATGAACATCGACGGGCCGGAGACGAGAATCAAAATGAGGAGAATGAGTATCGGCGCGACGTACCAATGTGCCATAACGCCTTTGGCCACTGCCGTACAAGCTTCGAGAAGGAAACCAATGGCGAGTCCGATGGCCGCAAAAATACCGGCAAACTTGGCGATGTCGAAACCGCTGACATTCGTCTTCTCTTTTGCAGCAACAGCCGCCTCATCCGTCGTCGGAATCTCCGTCGTCGTCGCCTTGTCGACAAAATCGGAATCCACTTTTGAATTCTTTTCAGCAGCAGATTTGTCAATGCGTTCAGAAATCAGGCGGCTGAGCTTGCGATAAGGTGACCAGAATGCCTGACGGATACTGATGGGATTTTCGAGAATCTTTGTGACCACGGCATACCAGTCATGACCTTCTCGATCGTAGAAAATTGCATTCTTGCCCACGCGCAGACTGTCGACATCACCATCCGTGAGGACTGCAGCAATCGTCATCGTCTGATTCTTCTCTTTCGATGTACATTCACAATACAGTACATACATACCACTCAGCTCGCTGACATCCCCCTGCTTGCCCATGTCAGATATTCTGATACAAAGATCTGTACTTCTCTGATCGATATAAAGCGTTCCAGCCTGGAATACGGCCCAATTCTCGATCTTGCGCGGTTCCGGTGAATAGAAATCCGTCATCGTTACGAAGTTTTTGAGAAGTTTATAGAAATATCTGTAATATCTCATGAACTTCTCGACGGCATCGATAGAAGCAGATTCTTCTTCGAGTTCCTTGTCCTTCGCGATCAAATCGAGCAAATCGGCCTTGCGGTCATCGGCGAGGATCTTTTCGATTTTTTCCAGGCCCAGGGACTCGACTTCAGCCCCCTTCTTGGCATCCATCCAGGCCGTATAATCCGAAAATCTGGCGAGTATATCGTTCCACTGTTCTTCCGAAAGCGCGCCATGGGATTCAGAATCGAGCAGCAGCGATTTGAATTTTGAATAAGCCGCCTGCCAGGCGGGGTTGATGGAGGCATTGTCGAGAGGAAGCGTCGATTTTCCGGTAATGCGAGCGATGGGATAGGCCGAGATTTCATCCATGCTTGCCGCAAGGTCCTTCGCGCCGATTTCCCCGATTCGTTCTGCGGAAATATCCAGTGCCGCCGTGCTTTCCGTATTGAATGCAGCGAGTTTGCAGCGCATAAAATAATCCGAAACTTTTTCTTTGATGGCATTGCACGCATCGAGCGCATCCGCAGTCTTATCGCCATACGGGAAAATATTGTCCGTGCCGGCATCTTTCCATGCCTTGTAATCACTGCAAGCCGTATAGAATTTTTCGAGCAGTTCGGTATCAATGCCTTTAAGACCGCTTCTGTCGTCCAGCGATCCGACCGTCTCGACGGCAGATTTAATGACATCCTGAAGGACTTCATCCGTCGTGGACTGCTCTGTAATAATGCCATCGCCATTGAGTGCGGTTTTGGCAAATATAGCCACGCTGTCGCTGGCATCAGCCAGGCTGATTTCATCTTTATCCAGTTCAAGATTGCTCAGAATCTGCTTTGCCGAATTGTAGAGCTTTGCCCCTTCGGGTTCATCCTGATTGAATTCCGAAAGCTTAATCGTATCTTCCTCGCGAATCAACAAATCCGGATTTTTCAGAACGGTTGTCAGCCACTTGGCTGCCGCCTTGACCTCATTGACATGAATTTTGCCGTCGCTGTTGACATCCAGCATACTGAGCGTTTTTTCATCAAATTCAAGTCCTGCCACCGGACAGCTCAGAACCGTCCACAATTTCTGATCAAGCTCACCCAAATGCGCAATATCCTGGCCCGTAGCAATTTTAACGCGGGTCACACCGCCAATTTTACAAAACGACCACTTGTAGCCTGAATCCTTCTTAGCCATATTCACTCACTCTCTTATGATGCAAGTTTTTCTGAAACGAGAGCATTTTGGGAAATCCAGAATGCCGCCCATAATTACTCAATCCCTGCCCCCAATGACAAGAAGTTTATCTATTTTTATGTTTTCGTCCGCTATCGGCCTAAGGCCGATACGCGGCCGACAGACGTCTATTGCCGGGCAGCCCTGCACTGCCCGGCAATACGCCGTCTTATGCTTTTTACGCAATGCCCTCAACCATGGCTGTAGATTTCGGTTTCATGTATCTTTCCATTCTATCGGCATTCATATTATTCCCCCAAAAAGAAAACGGCAGACGTATTGGCTTTTGGCCAATAGTCTGCCGCACCGCGATGCGTATCGCCGAACAGGCGATAGCAGCGCCCCCTAAACAAACGATCTATTCAACGAACATCGTCTTCCATTTTCCGCGGACAAAGCGTGCAAAATACAAGCATCCGCATAGAATGATGGCCGCAGATGATGCTATCCAGGCGCCATATATTTCAAGATTATATACATAATCGAGAATGAACATCATCGGCAGCATCACGCCCCATATACCGATAAAACAAATCAGCATCGGGAAACGCGTATCCCCGGCGCCGCGCAAGGCTCCGCTCGTCGTAACACCCGCTGCATCAAAAATCTGATATGCAATGGCAAAATAGAATAGTTTTACGGCAATATCCACCACGACAGCATCGTCGCTGAATGCCTCCGCAATCACATAGCGCAGAATAAACATCATGATGCCGAGCGACAGAAGACATACGATGGACATAATAATGGCATAATGGGCACTTTTTTCGGCGGATTTTATATTTTTGGCACCCATGTACTGTCCCACCATCATCGTCGTTGCAATAGAAATCGCCAGTCCGGGCGTCCAGGCAACGTACATGAATACCTGCACAATGGCATTGGCCGCAGCCTGTTCCTTCGGCAGTGTCGTAATATATAAATTATATACCAGCCACCCCCAGTTTTCGATTGCCCAGGCGGCACCTACAGGAAGCGCAACTTTGGCAATGTTTGCATAGGCAGAAAGAACCGGTTTGACCATTTTGCGCGTCGCAAACTGCAGCGCATTTTTGCGTTTCAGAACCACGCTGCCATACAGCAGCATTTCCAGGCCCTGCGCAATGACAGTGCCAATCGCAGCCCCGGCCACGCCAAATGCGGGAATCGGACCAAGACCAAACGCAAATATATATGTCAAAGGTATATTCGCCACGACGACGAGAATCGCAACGATCAACTGAGTCCGGATATTGCAGATGCCGCGCAGAAATGACAAAAAAGTATATGCTGTAAACATGATCGGACACGCCCACAGGCGAACCGTCATATACTCGGATGTTACATCAAAAATGTCCGGATTCGTCCCCATCGCCGTGAGCATGAGATCCACGAGCGGTCCCATGAAAATGGCACACACAATGCCCAGACCTACCGCAAGATAGAGCATGTGCCACAGCATTTTGCCGCAATCCGAATGGCGCTTTGCCCCGAAATACTGACTCACAAATGTCGTCAGACCAGAAATCAGGCCAAAAAACAACGACAGAAGACAAAACACAGATTGTCCGCCAAAACCGACCGCAGCCTGGGCTTCCGGTCCAATCCATCCCATAAAATAGGTGTCCGCAAGCGCAAGAAAACTCATCGAAGCCTGCGAAACAATCAGGGGAAATGCATTTTTCAGGAGTTCCCCGACACTTGCCTTGCGTACAGACAAATCGTTGGGATCGACAACTGACGCATCACTTGCCTCATGCGTTTTCCCCGCCATGCCGGCCTTGTTTTCCTCCGCAGAATCCATCACACACTCGCCATTCTGCTCTTTGATTTCATCCACTTGCATCACAAACAGCCAATATCACACTCAACACACACGTAAGAAAACATAACACAAACACCCACCCGGAACCACATCGGTCGGTGCGGTTTTGTCTTCTAGTTGGATAATCCTCAATAAGCAATCATTATCTGAATTAAGTTCTGAGCTCACTCCGGGCTGTGTCCTGATATCTTGTATGCCCCCTCAAATGAGAATAGGAATCATTCTCATTCTCATTTTAACCAACAAAAAACAATACAGACGTTCCATGGAACAACTCTGTTCACTAACCACTAACCCCTGACTTCATTTGATTCAAATTGCGCCTTGTTTCTGGTATCACCCGGTCAGGAATGTTCCGGCATCATTCAAGGCGGTACCATGAATATCTATCTCAATCTTTTTCTGACATTTGCCAAAGTTGGCGTATGCACCTTCGGCGGCGGTTATGCGATGCTTCCCATACTTCAGCGCGAAATTGTCGAAACGCGCCACTGGGCGACCGACGAGGAACTCAGCGATTATTTTGCCATTGGTCAATGTACACCGGGCATTATTGCAGTCAACACCGCTACATTTGTGGGAGCAAAACTCAAGGGCCCCGGCGGCGGCATTGCGGCTACGCTGGGGGTCGTCTTTCCCAGCATCGTCATCATCACGATAATTGCAGCGACATTATCCAATTTTCAATCCTACCCTGTCGTCGAACATGCCTTCAACGGCATACGTGCCTGCGTCTGTATTCTGATCATCAATGCAGTCATCAAGCTGTCCAAATCGAGCATCGTCGATATTCCGACGGCTATTCTGT
This sequence comes from Pseudomonadota bacterium, assembly GCA_017441205.1. Classification (GTDB taxonomy): domain Bacteria; phylum Myxococcota_A; class Bradymonadia; order UBA4248; family UBA4248; genus UBA4248. The sequence continues at coordinate 15,761 of JAFRYG010000104.1, read as the reverse complement.
TTGTCACGGTATTCCTCATTTCCGCCATTTTGGGGCTTTCTCCGGCCATTCTGGTCATCATCTGCGGCATTCTGGGCCTAGTCATCAAACGAACGCACAAAAAAGCGTCGGCCGAAACAAAGGATAAACCATGATTCTGCTCGAATTATTCTTTGAATTCTTCTGCATCGGCCTGTTTGCCGTCGGCGGCGGACTTGCCACGGTTCCATTTTTAACCGATCTTTCCATACGAACGGGATGGTTCTCACTCGATCAGCTGACCAATATGATTGCAATCAGCGAATCGACTCCCGGACCGCTCGGCGTCAACATGGCCTCGTACGTCGGCTATGAAATCGCCGGTATTCCCGGCGCAATACTCGCAACGCTCGGCCTGATTACGCCCTGCCTCATCATCATACTTATCGTCATCCGATGTCTTCAGAAGTTCCGCAACAGCCAGAATGTTGCATCCATTTTTTACGGCCTTCGTCCTGCATCCACCGGACTGATTGCGGCTGCAGGCTGGAGCGTCGTATGTCTTTCGCTCATTCATATCACGCGTCCAGAAGGCCAATTCTTCCCGACAGCCGTCGAAGTCAGCTGGTCCTGTCTTGTACTTTCGGCCATTATCCTGGTTCTGACCCACATAAAATATACCCAAAAAGTCCATCCGGTCATCTGGATCGCCCTTTCTGCTATTGCCGGAGCAATTTTCAAGCTATAATATGTCTATTCCCATCCCCAGGGAATGACCGAACAACAATCCCAGCCATTCCCCTCGTTATCAATGCCCGTTTTCATTTTCGAAAATTTAATATCAGTAAATCAGATTCCCTAAAATTCCTCTTATCTAATTAAAGGAGATTCAAGCTATGAATAAAGTACTCACTCAAATCCAGATATTTCTTGAACGTACCGCCTATTATTGTGCATACACAGCCATTGTACTCCTGATGGTATACCCGGTTGAACGAGGTGGATTCTCACTTGAACCGACACAGAGAAATGCTTTAATAATGATCCTGTCAAGCATCATTTCATTTCTGCCCATTTTTGCTGGTCGTCTGTGCGATTTCTTTGGCTGCCGAAAATCACAATTGTTTGCCCTGGGCATGAATCTGGTCGGATTTCATTTGCTCATTCTCAATGCTTATATTGCCTCTTCCGCTCACAGCACTTCGACAGTGTTTATATTGTCCATGATTTCGGCCATTTTAATTGGTCTGGGAACAGGATTATTCTATCCGGCAGCCTACGGTAAATTGGCGCAGTCTTTCCATCCCAAATATCTTGGTATTGGGTTTGCAATTGCCATCATTTTAGCGAACATCGGTGGTTTTTTGTCCGCGATTATCAAGAGCATTTCCATTGATGACTGCATTACTGGAATTTATATTGCGGCTGTCCTCACCCTTATCAACATTCTTTTGACAGCAATTCCAGACAAATCACTCCCAACATCAAATCAACCAGCACACACGGAGTGTACGGCGCGACCATTCTCCTATAGAACTATTATCCTGTTTCTGCTGGCAATCACTTTATTCTTCATTCCAGTCTCATTTCAGACAGACCTCATGGATAAGTATTTTATCGATTGGATGCCGAAAACAGATATTTCCGAACTTATTGATACAAGTATAGTGAGTGTGCTGCCCGATTTTTCATCATCAGCCTTTCTGGGGATGAATCTGATACTGAATGCCATTGCGTTAGTCCTGATCATTCCTCTGACACTGATATTATCCCGTTTCAAGCGCCGAACGGGCTTGCTGACAGGCATGGTACTTTTTATCGCCAGTTTAATTCCGCTTTGTTTTATCAGAACCAATATTTTCAGCGTTTATGCAATACTTCCACTGCAATGCGGTCTTTACCTTTTTACTATCAAGCTGCTCGAATACCTTGCGGTGAATGCTCCCGCAAACCGAAAAGCGACCTTGATGGGATTGTACAAACTCCCGATTGCGCTTTCCGGACTCCTCAGCTATGTCCCCATCTATAATCTATTTTTTGCCAAGCGAACACTTACAGAAAATGCGCTCATGCATATGGACATAGATACTTCCGCTCTCAGTACCGAACAGCAGCAGCACTCGCTCTCTGAAATTCTCGATCTGTCGGATTCTGAGCAGCTCACCCAGTTTTTATGGGAGCATCATCATCCCTGGCATCTCTGGGTCATTCTCGGAGTTATTGGCGCATTTTCAATCATACTTGTATCCAGTTATCTGAAGCGCCATTCCGAACTGGATGCCCATCCGACGAACTGATTCAGTTTTTTTCCTGCACACATATATAACAGATACAAAAAAAGCGGCTCTCCGAGCCGCTTTTTTGTCTTTTGAATGCTGCAGAAATTAACCGACATTCACGACAATATCATCTTCCGTATTGGGGAGACCATCCGAACCGGAGGAATACATTTTGATCTTATTGCCGGTTTTTTCAAAATTATAGGCATTTCCCCAGGGATCATCGGGAACTTCATCGATGATCTTGCGGTTATCCGGCGTATTGACGAGATCCTCGAGTTTATCGGGGAATTTCTTATAATACAGACGATATGCTTCACAATTCGACTTCAGGGATTTAAGCTGAGTCATCGCGAGTCCATCGTTGGCCTTATCTGCCTGCCCAATGACGTTCCATCCGATAAGTCCCATGATTGCGACCATCAGGGTAACGACGATCATGATTTCGATAAGGGTCATACCCTTGCGGGCTGCAGAGCACTTGCGCGCTTCCAAAAGGCTTTTGCGGAAAGATTCAAACATAATTATCTCCAGGATGCTATGCGCTTAGGCGCCGTTATATCACTCATTGCTGCAAACGCAGCGTTCTTCCAGTTTAGTCCTATCACGAAAAATTTCTCAACCAAAACCATCACTGAGCTGCATAATTGGCAGCAAAATAGCGAAAACGACGAACCCGATGGTACCGCCCATGACGACGATCATAAGCGGCTCCAGCATGGCAGTCATTGCTTCTACACGGACGCTGACCTGTTCCTCATAATTATTGGCGACAGAGTTGAGCATTTCTTCGAGCCGCCCGGCTTTTTCACCTACACTGACCATGTGAACCATCAACGGCGGAAATTCACCCGATCGTTTCAGCGGAGCTGCGAGCGTTTCACCTTCTTTGATGTTGTCATGAGCCGTATCGACGACTCTGGCAAGTACTTCATTGCCCAGAACAGCCTTGACAATTTCGAGAGCCTTGAGCAATGGCACACCGCTGGCGAGCAAGGTCGAAAGCGTCTTGGCAAAACGCGAAATGGAAACCATCCGGATGATGCCGCCGAAAATGGGCAGTTTGAGCAAAAAAGTGTCGAATTTCAGACGGCCTTTCGGAGTCGATGTCCATTTCTTGAACAGGAACCCGATACCAATAGCCAATATTATCAGCAGCCACCAATAGTTCGTAACCAAATCGGAAGATGCCAGCAGAAACTTGGTAATGCCCGGCAATTCCTTGCGCTGCTGTTCAAAAAGCTTGGTAACACGCGGAACGACAAATCCCAGCAATAATGCCATCAGAAGCACACCGATGACGACCATAATCATGGGATAAACCATGGCTCCGGTAATCTTCGATTTCAACCGCAGCTGACTTTCGAGGAACCCGGTCAGTCGCTCAAGAACGATATCCAGGCTGCCCGAAGATTCGCCGGCTCGGATCATGCTGATATAGAGGGTATCAAACAGTTTTGGATAATCCGCCATGGCATTGGCGAGACTCGAACCCTCACTGACCTTTGCCTTGATATCCGTCAATGCTGCTTTAAGAGTTTCCTTTTCGGCCTGATCGGCCAGTGCATTGAGACATTCAACCAGAGGAATGGCGGCTTTCTGCAGCGTACAGAACGAACTCGTAAAATCTTTGATATCCTGCTTTGTAACCCTGCCGCCAAGCTTGATCTGAGGAGTCCCCTTATCTGAATCCGCAGATTTTACACCCGTTTTTTCAGTGGCCTCACTCAGGTACACGCCGGTCTTAAGCAAAGCTTCGCGCAATGCGTTCTTGGTGGGTGCTTCCTTCGTCCCTTTGGTCGGCTTACCGCTGGTCGTCAGACCTTTGTATTCGTAAAGTGGCATGGGCTTTCAGTAGTGTGAAAAAAACGAGTTTTTAAAATGTCTGTTTAAAAATATCGACGACACCGTCATTAATCACTCGAATCCTGTGTAACGCGCAAAACTTCCGGAATACTCGACTGTCCGGAAAGAATTTTTGCAATACCGTCTTCGCGCAGATTAGTCATACCATTTTTTACAGCTTCATTCTTGATCGTTGCAGCATCCGCGCGCTGCATAACGAGTCTTCGAATAGCATCTGTAATGACCATCATTTCGTAAATTGCCGTTCGTCCCTTGTATCCGGAATTATTGCATTCCTTGCAGCCACAGGGTTTATACAGAATTCCGCCCACAGAATCGACTTGTGCCTGCGTAATTCCAATTTCACTCAGTTCTTCCGGCGTTGGCTCATAGGGCATTTTGCAGATTGGACAAAGACGTCGAATCAGTCGCTGAGCCATCGAAAGTTCCAGAGATGAAGACACCAGGAACGGCTCGACGCCCATATCGATCAAACGGGTGAATGCACCGGCGGCATCGTTGGTATGAAGTGTCGAAAAGACCAGGTGGCCGGTCAATGCAGCCTGAATGGCGATTTCAGCGGTTTCCTGGTCACGAATTTCACCGACCATGATGACGTCGGGGTCATGACGCAAATAGCTTCGAAGCCCGCTCGCAAACGTCAGTCCGATTTTTGCATTGACGGGCATCTGACTGATACCGGCGAGCTGATATTCGACAGGGTCTTCGACGGTAAGAATGTTCTTATCGGGCGTATTGATGCGATTCAGACATGCATACAGCGTCGTGGATTTACCGGATCCCGTAGGGCCGGTAACGAGAACAATGCCATGCGGCTGTGCAATTGCATGCGTAATAATATGATAATGGCGTTCATTAAAGCCCAAATCCTTTAAATCACGCAGAATGGCCTGCTGATCGAGCAGACGCATCGTAACCCTTTCCCCATGAACTGCCGGAGCCGTAGCGACACGAACGTCGATATCGCGACCGCCGATTTTAAAACGAATACGACCATCCTGAGGTACGCGTTTTTCCGCGATATTCAGGTTCGACATGATCTTTACACGAACGATAATGGCACTGTGAAATCGCTTGGGAGCACGTGCAACTTCCTTCAAAACACCATCGACGCGGAATCTGAAGATGACGTTTTCTTCCGAAGCTTCGATATGAATATCGGATGCATGCTCTCGCATGGCCTGCTGGAAAACCATGTTCATGAGCTGAATAATCGGGCCTTCATCATCGCTGGCTGCACGATTGAGAATATCCTCAATCTTCTCGGCCTCTTCTTCTTCGGCAGGTTTCTTGTCATCAAGATCACCCACCATATTGGTCAAATCGCCGCGTTTATCAAAAATACCGGTGATGAGTCCTTTGACTGCAGCTGCCGGAGCAAGGATCGGAACGGGTTCACATCCCGTCATCACACGAATAAAATCGATGCCATCGATGTTGAGCGGATCCGTGATCGCAGTCAATACGAAATCACCCCGTTTCTGGTATGGCATGATGAACTGTTTCATTGCGACTGCATAATTGTAGTCTTTCGAAAGGCTCATATCAGCCTGTTCGAGGTCAAAACTCTCCCAGACTTCAATGCCAAACTGAATTCCCAGAGCGCGGACGACGTCGATTTCCTTGACGTATTTTGCCTCAATCAGAATTTCCCCAATGCGCTTTTCAGGCGTTTCATCTTGCTTATTCAGGCATTCGGCCAGCTGATCACGCGTAATATGCCCATGGCTCACTAGGATTTCGCCGATTTTACTTCGTCCGAACATTCAGGCTGCTCCCCACAAAATAAAATGCACCGTGCCCCACTGGACACGGTGTCTCTCAGAATAGCACAATAGCAGGATATTCCGGCAAATACTTCATTATCTGTTACCATCCCCCCGGTTTGGCCTGTTTCCGCCAAAACCGCCACGCGGACGCGAACCGCCCTCACCCCGTGGTCCCGGAGCCGGTGCTGCAGAATTCCCAGATCCACCGCTGCCCGAACCACCGCCGGAACCAAACGAAGAATAACCGTCACTGAATCCATCGGGCAAATCAATGCCCTCATCCTCCGAAGTCATTTCGATAATGTTCTGAGCTTCACGAATAGCATTCAGCTCGCTTTCCTTGGAATCGATGGATTGGCGGATTTCTTCGAGCAAACCATGTTTTTTGTCATAATCCACGCTGCGCGTGTAGTTCATGTCCTTGCGGCCGAAATATGCGACAAATTCATCGCGCTCAGCTTGCTTGCGTTTGGTAATCTTGTCGAGATCCGCGCTGCTTTCGATGATATAAGGCGTCAGCAACAGCAAAAGGTTCTGCTTTTGAATCGTCGTCTCGGTCGAACGGAACAAATACCCCAGAACAGGAATATCGCCCAGAAGCGGAACCTTCGAAACAGACTGCGATTCGCTGTCGCGCACGAGACCGCCCAATACGACCGTCTGCTGATCGGGAACGACGACGACAGTCTTCAAGTTACGTCTTCGCGTCGACGGACCGCCGAGATCTGAACCGCCCGGTTTGACTTCTTCAATTTCTTCGTCGATGTCCAGACGAACCGTTCCGCCCTCGTTGATTTGCGGCTTGATCGTCAGCGTCAGGGCAACGTCGACACGCTCAATAGAAGTACCATACCCCGTCAGCAAACTCCCCAGAGCCGCCGTCGTGGAATCTCCACCCGACAACCCGTTGAGCAATGACGAATAGTTGGATCCCGTACTCGTCACATAAGGAATGCGTTCACCTACGCTGATTTCGGCTTCCTGATTATCGAGCGTCAGGATTGTAGGCGTCGAAAGGACGTTGACGTCGGTATTCGTCTGAAGGGCATTGATAACAGCTCCCAGACTCGGAATGCTCACGCCAGCCACTTCGAGCGAGGGCCCGGCAAGTGCCATCAGGAATCCCGGCGTACTGCCAGAACCAATAAACATTGCTGCCGGTGAAATACTCGACAGTGAGTTCAGTTCCGTTCTGCCTGCAAAATACCCATCACCGCTTCCAGTATCAAAAACATTGCCGCCATGCATGGCAATGCCCAGACTGCGCGTTCTTTCAAGACTGACTTCCAGAATAATCGCCTCGACAAATACCTGCCGGCGCGGTCTGTCCAATTCTTTAATGACGTTTTTAATGGCAAGAAAATCGCGCGGACTCGCTACCACGATCAAGTCGTTCGTCGATTCACTCGATACGACACTGATATCCTCACCCTGAAGCGTCCTCTGGCTGTTGTTCTGATTGTTGTTGCTGCCGCGGCCATTGCCGGACTTGGACGACATGTCCGAAATAATCTGGTTCAGCGCTGTATAGATTTCCTTCGCTTCTGAATTCTGAAGATGAACCACATTGATCTTGCCCGAATCCGGAATCTCGACATCCAGCTTCAGGATTAATCGCTTCATCTTTTCGTAGCTTCGTTCGTCCGCAACGATAATCAGCTTGTTCGTGCGCTCATCCGCAACGACCTGACTGACCCGAAGCTCCGATGCCGCATCCGCCGTTTTGGCCGCATTGTTGTTATTATTCCGGCTCGATTTCTGAATCTGAAATACCTGCGTCAGAAGCTTCTCAAGATCGGTAACCGAAGCATACTGAACGGGATATACCCAGATCTTTTCGCCATCGCTGCTGTCATTGTCCATCTTCTTGATGAACTTGAGCATGCGGTTGACGGAACTGCCCGTATCGGTAATGATCAACGAATTGGATGCAGCATAGTCGACGATAACGCCGTTGGATGTCTTGAGCTGTTCAAGAACAGGTTTAATCTGCGTCACATCCACATAATCGAGCGTCGCAATATGTGTTACCAGCGCATCATTGTTGGGAATCGAGGCTTCGCCATAGGTCGCCGGAATGGGTTCCTTGACGGCATTGTTCAGCTCGACAATTTTATAGAATTTTCCGTTCTGAACGACCGTCAGACCATTCATCTGAAGGGCCGACAAAAATGCCTGATAAGCTTCATTCTGTGTCACAGGATTCGGGCTGATAATCGTGATTTTCTTACCTGCCCTCAAAGAATCCGCAATGATGAAGTTACGCCCCGTCTGAGCACTCATGAGTTTGACGACGTCACTGAGCTCTGCATCGCGGAAATCGAGCGTAATCCTGAGATTTTTGGGCGTCGTTTTGACGCTGAAATCACTTCCGAAATTCTGCTCAAAGTCGAGTGATTCACCAAAAATCACGCCGCCTTCCACGCCAACCCCATTGCCGCCGCCGCCGGCAGCAGGTGCTTCCGAATCCGCTGTCTCAGCCGGTGCATCCGCCTGAGCTGCTCCATCATTCGGGGTTTCTCTTGCAACAACCCCTGGCTGGGAACGATGTGAATCGTTGCCAATGACATGAGCATCATCATCTGAGTCCTGAGCCCATGCCTGGGCGGGAAGCTGGGTGAGCCCAAGACTAAGCGCCATAGCGGCCATGATCGTGATTATTCTCGACGTTTTGTGCATTTTTCTCTGTCTCAATCCTCTCTGCAGCATCCGCAAAATGCTGCAAAGAACTGTTATTTCAATTGGAACGTCAGGGTCTTCTCCTGACCTGTTCGATTGATTTTTAATCCAATATCCTGACCGGGCTTTAAAGCATCCAAAAGAGCCATCGCCTGCTGAGGCCCTTCGATCGGTTGTCCGTTGACATCGATGATCGTGTCACCATTCTGAAGTCCAAGCTGCGAATAAATCGATCCGCTCTCGACGCCCAGAAGTCTGAAACCGCCGATATTGCCATTTTTATAGACAGGTTGAACTTGAGGCAATTTTCCGTATTTTGGATTGTTCTTGAGCGACTTGGGATTCTTGCGAATCGCCTCCACAGCCTCCCGCGACACCTCGTATGTATCCGTGTCAATCTTCTTTACGAGCTCTGCCGTACCCACACTGTCCGCAGCTTTGGCCCCGGCAGCAGCCTTCTCTTTTTCCTTCTCAGCAGCAGCCGCTGCCGCCTTCTCTTTCTCGGCCGCCTTTTCCAGCGACTTCTTGGCTTCGGCGAGGTCTTCTTCTGTCGTACGCGTATCAATATACTCAAGACGATTGTTCTGAGTCGTGCGCTCCATATAGACACGGTTCCGCACAATTTTGAGTATTCTGGCTTCACCCAGCAGTTCCCCGCCCTCTTTCAGATACTGCATGCGCGCATCTGCTCCGCCTTCGAGCGGCATCAGCATCGCGACGGAATACGCAGGATCACTCGCGACCTGAGTTCCCATCAGCAAAACACGCATATCTGTCAGCACCGGTCGAATGCCATCTCCCGCGATTTCCTCAACCACCGCATCCTCGACTTCAACCGTCGGAACCTCTTCCTCAGGCTCGGTTTCTTCCGCCCCCGCCTTCTGATTGAACAAATTGCGGTTATAGATGAGGATATCGGCATTCTCATCGTTTTGAGTAAGCGTCACGTCTGCTTTTTCATCATCCTTCAGAACCGACACTTCGTAAGGCGTAATGCTGATAACCTTCCGGGAGATGATATTCCCAATTCCCCGTGCGGCACAAATGGCGATAATCACCACTAATGCGGCGATGACAATTCGTACTGTAAGTCGAATTTTGGAATCCATTACTGCGCTGCCCTAAGGTGAATCGTGCGTTCCACGCCACGATGATCAACAACAATCGTACTCTGCCCCTGTTTACCTGCCGCCATATTCACGAACATCAGCGCCATTGGCTCCATATCGGGCGTTGTTCCGTTAATCGAAACGATGACGTCCCCCGAAACCATTCCCATCTTGGCAAAAAGAGTTTTTTCAGGAATTTCAACAAGACGGTACCCCGTCGTCTTGCCCATCTCAACCCTCGGAGAAACCGACAGTGCTATCGATGCTTCCTGAATATGCTTAGCCTGATCGCTCAGCGCATCTTTCTTTGCCTTGAACCCATCTTCGCCATCTTTCCAAATCATGTCGTCCGTAAACACGAACAGCGGTGAATCCGGAAGCCGCTCATATTTGCTGTCCGCATAAACCATCGGATAATCCGTCACAATCGCCCCTTCGAGCGATCCCTTTTCACCGACATCCTGCGTCGGCGTCGCGCCTTCCTCAAGCGCTTCCGCCGCCAGTGCATTATCCATTTGGCTGGACTTGACCGCCACCGGAGAAGGATGAAATGACGGTTCCAGAATCTGACGCGCCGGCGGAACATCCGCTTCGACGACATCCAATTCAAGCGTCTTCGACACCTTTTCAGGATTCTCTGAATTCTGATACACCGATGCCACTGCCCATATGCCAAATGCAATGAGCACTGCAATCAATGCGCAAAATACGTAAAATCCTGTTTTCTTTTCTTTCATTGTTCTCCCGGACAACGCAAAAAATGGCGCCTACACCTACAGCCATTTCGACAATTTGGCAAGCAAAGACACCTCATTCCATTCTATAACAATGATGGCTTTTGGCAATTTTTCGAGGGAACCGCTCCAATCTTAAGACAACTCACGCATAATCCCTTCACGAAACTTCAATCATTTTTTTTGCGTCTCTGCGCACAGCGCATACGACGCCACCCACTCGCCTTGTGGCCCAAGGGCCACTGCGGCTCATCCGCTCGCCTATGTGCTCGCCCGAAAACGGGCTGCGCGCATACGGCTCGCCGGCCTCCGGCCATGATGTCACGGAAATCTGAATCGTCACAATAATCCATGCAAAACTCACTCTCTGCATGACAGGGCTCTTTCAAATCTGTATAATCGCCAGTAACAGAATTGTTAACACCGACACCAAACGATTTTCTGTACTCTAAAAATCAACCGGCATCATCACGAGGAGCAAAGAAATGAAACGAACCAGGCTTTTCCTCCTAACAATCGCATTATCATGTTTTATCGGGTGTGATGATTCCTCTTCTGTCGAGTCATCCCAATCTTCCCAAACGCAGGCAGAATGCGGCGATAATGTCTGTGATAAAGACGAATCCTGCGAATCCTGCGAAAAAGACTGCGGAAGCTGCGCGACAAACGGTTGGTGCGGCGATGGTACATGCGACAGCGATGAGTCGTGCAAGTCGTGCGAAAAAGACTGCAAACGCTGTCCGGTTACCGAAGCATGCGGCGATGGCACATGCGGCAGCGATGAATCTTGCAGTTCGTGCGAAAAGGACTGCGGTAAATGCCCAGAAACCAGCACGTGCGGCGATGGAACATGCAGCAGCGATGAATCATGCGATTCATGCCCAAAAGACTGCGGAAACTGCCCCCAAAACAGCGTCTGCGGAGACAGCAAATGCGATGGCGATGAATCGTGCGAATCATGTGAAAAGGACTGCGGGCAATGTTCACAGCCGGATAACTGCGGAAATGGCTCATGTGACAACGGAGAAACATGCGAATCATGCGAAAAGGACTGCGGGCAATGCACACAGCCGGATAACTGCGGAAATGGCTCATGTGACAACGGAGAAACATGTGAATCATGCGAAAAGGACTGCGGACAATGCACGCAGCCGGATAACTGCGGAAATGGCTCATGTGACAACGGAGAAACATGCGAATCATGCGAAAAGGACTGCGGGCAATGCACACAGCCGGATAACTGCGGAAATAACAAATGCGATAATGGAGAAACCCTCGAATCCTGTCCAAAGGACTGCGCTGTTTGCGGCGACAAGACGTGCAGCGACGGAGAAACCCTCGAATCCTGTCCAAAGGACTGCGCTGTTTGCGACGACAACACGTGCAGCGACGGAGAAACATGCGAAACGTGCCCAGTCGACTGCGGCCGATGCGAATTCTGCGGCGACAAGATTTGCAACAACGGAGAAACATGCAGCACTTGCCCCCAGGACTGCAGCAATTGCTGCGGAGACGGCAAATGCGATGCCAAAGAAACTTACGCCAGCTGCAAACAGGATTGCCTCGAAAAACATCCATGCGCCAAAGGATGTCCGGACAAAATGGTCTTCATCTACGTAGGTAATGCCTATCATCAATACACATCCAAGGAAATTGACGATTTTGGACTGACGCACTTCGTCATCTCGGATGGTATGTCCAAAAACTGGGGAACCGGCGATCAGAACAATCACTGCCCCGGATACGTCAAGTATGTCGCAGATACAGTGGATCTCATCATTAAATCGACCAATGGCGAAAATAAAAGGCTTTGGATCGGTCCCCCGGCAATCCCCGGATACGATACAGCTAATAAAATGGGGTATGATGCTTTCTATAAAACATATACAAACCTCTATAAAAACTTCTTCGATGACGTCAAAATCGCCATCGGCGCAGAAAAATGGAACAAATATGTTGTCGGCATTTATATGGGCAGCGAAGCCGTCATCGGAGATATGAACGATACATCCCCCGAAACGGTAAAGCAAAACAGGCACGTCAAGATGTTCATGGAAATCGCCAAAAAAGCCCATGAACCATTCACCTACAACGGCAAAACATGGAATGCCGTAAAATATCTCTGGTCACCCTATTATCACGGAACTTATTCAGAAGCAGTCAAACAGACCGGCCTCGTCATCAACTGGACTGACATCTTCGACGAAGTCATCATTCAGCCGGCTTATTATTTCCATACAGACAATGTTACTGCCTATATTCCCAATCTGGATGCCCTCAAGGAAACCCTCTGGAAACAGGCAATGACCTGGAAAAAGGACGCGCAAGGCGAGTACAAAATTATTGGCGGCACAAAAAAATCCAAAACCAGAATCGGAATTCAGATGGAAATCGATGCCGATTATTTTGGAACCTCGCCAGAAAAGAAAAAAGCATACGACGATTATGTCAGTTATTTTTCAAACAAATCACACGTCATTCAGGGATACAATCAGGACAATTACAAATTCAGCTACTACTTTGGCGGAAACGGCATCAAATTAATAGAACTGCAGCAAAAAATCAGAGAATTTCACAAAGTAGAACCCTTCTGATGAATTATGAGTTGGGAGTTTGCCTCATGCTTTCCAAAGTACTTGCCGGGAAAGCGATGAAGCCGACTCCCCATTTTCAACGCCAAACATCCGCCCCCCAACATAAGGATGCAAGCTAATCACAGAACTTACACCCTTGCAAACCCCAATCATCAGGATACTTCGAAATCGTACTCAGCCGCGGATCATAAGGGTCATACCTGACTTCACAATGCACCGGAAGCTTCCTCTGCCGAAAGTTTTGGTCAGTTTCCGCAAAACCCACATAAGTCAAATCACCGGCGACGAATGTATATTCATACACGGTGACGGGCTGATTCAAATCATTATAGATCGTATTGGTACATCGAATCACACCTGCCACCGCCGCCCAGTCATTTCCGGGCGTACTCGAAAAAATATGATATTTGTCCATACCCGTAAAATTAAGTGTGCGCTTTCGGCGATATCTTACGCTATCGACATTGGGGGAGCCATTCTCCATCACCTGATGAATCTGCAAGATTAAATGCGCTGCATCCATGGGACGTTTCTCGATTTCCGGTGCCAGCAGATTGTCGAGCAAACACATCATATTATCGCTGACACCAGGCGCTTTTTTCAAAATGACATCCCTGTACCTGAGCTCAAAACCATCCGAGTCCATTTCGTAAGGCACCACTCCGGTCAGACAATGAAGTGCCGTCGCACCGAGCGCATAAAAATCCGACTGAATCGTCACATCACCCAGAAGCTGTTCGGGTGCCATATACCCAAATGTACCCGCCACGGTCGAACCTCCCGAACGTTTTTGCGGATTGGCCACCGCACCGAAATCGATCAAAAAGACATCCACATGACCATCTCCTATTTTTTTGCACATGATATTCGATGGCTTGATGTCGCGATGAATGATCGGCGGAGAATACTGTGTCTGCAATGCGTACAGAATCCGGGCAATTTTCTCCATAATCAGCAGTGTATCAGCCTCACTGAGCTGACCAAGCTTTGTCAGAATATCCGACAAAGGCGGATAGGCAACATACTCCTGAATGATATAACAAATTGCCTGACTGTCTTCTGGCAATATACTTTCGTAAAATCTTGGCACCCCGGCCACTTGAACTGACTGAAGTACCACGGCTTCGCGTTTAAATAGCTCAAGACTCTTAAAAGTGTCATTCTGACCGAATTTGAGTTCCTTCACCGCAACAAGCTGTCCTGTCTTCAGGGATTTTGCAAGCCAGGTCTTGCCATTGGCACCCTCTCCGAGCAATTTAATATAATTATATTTGCCATACAGCTCGCGTGGTGTATTTTTTATGTCGTATTTTTCGATCATTTTTCATCCCGTTTATAATGAATCATATCCTCATAGCTGAAAAAATCATGAACAGGATAGGGAAAAGGCATGCTCATGACATCCATCTTGTCCCGGGGATTAACGTAATAGAGGATGGGCAGCGGATCGCCGGCCTTGAGTGTTTCGCTAAAATCCGTATGCAGCGTAATGGTGTGGTAAAGATCATCCGGATTGTCATCGTCCGGCGGATTGAATTTATAGATGAGTCTGAATGAGGGCCTGAGATGATAATACCCCGTCAATTTATCATTCGCAGGCATTAGAGGATGTTTGCCATTGACGGTCGTACCGTAATCCTCGACCATTTTGGTCAGATAATAAAACTCAATACCCGATCCCAAAGCAGGCATATAATCACAGGAAACGACCGTTGCAATCGATTTTGTCCCCTGCGAAAATAATGTCTCAAATAATTTTTTGCCGGATGCAGGAAAATGACGATTGTAGTCTTTAATATATTTTGAATATGAAGACTTCATATAACTGCGAATTACAATAATGCTAAACAAACTCCCCATAATTATGAAGATACTCCCCATCACGACATCACCGATTCCGTTCTTTAAATCAGAAATACCTGAAAGGGTCAGAATGATGCCTAAAAACACAAAAAAAACAGGAACAAAAATGAAAGTCAGTATATAATTCCTCGAAGATCTGTTATACTTAATCAGTTTTGGATAAACGGACTGAGTCTCCATGCCATGCCCTTCGACGAGTTCCCGATACTCCTGAGGAATTTGCCTTGGCGTAGCCTCAGGCAGAGACAACCACAAATCCATATTGCCTCTCTGTCCAAGCGCATTGACCCTGCCGAGCGTCAGATCACGATCCGCCACACCATCCGCATCATCCGGCAGATCAAACCGTTCCTGCATAAACAGCCCAAATCTGTCCCGCAATATCTGATAATTCGACAATCGCTTATCCACCTTGGGTTCCAGCATCTGATGCAACACAGAAACGACAGCCCTGGGGACATTTTCAAGACAGGGATGAATGACCAGATGAAAATCGACGATCTGCATCTCGCCGGGTTCGACGCCGCTGAGCAAATAGGCGACCATCGCTGCGAGTGAATAGATATCGCTGGCAGGCACCGGGCGCCCCATGAGCTGCTCGGGCGGCATGTAGCCATAGGTACCGGCAATCGTCGATCCCCCGCTCTGGATCTGCGGATTTGAAACCGCCCCGAAATCGATGAGATAAGGCTGAAAATCTCCGTTCGGAAGCGGTTTCATCTGAATATTCGCCGACTTGATATCGCGGTGAATAATCGGAGGCTCATGAGAATGCAGCTGTTCGAGAATATCTATCAGCTGCAGCACCAGCCTGAATAACTTATGCATCGTCAGACGATAGCCGCTGCGCATCAGTGTTTCGAGCGACTGACCTTCAATATATTCCTGCACAATATAGGCGCACGGATTG